>JAGHDT010000050.1 GCA_021159805.1 Anaerolineae bacterium | reverse complement strand
GTCACCGGTTGATATCATACAGCGCGGCTCGGGATGGGGGGCATTGGCACTGCTTGCCCGGCAGCGTGAGGGACGCCCCGCATTCTGTTCGGAGGGTCTTGTCTTTGATCGGACCTCGCTGGGTGAGGCGCAGCAGCCGTGGGTGTCGCTGCTGGAGACAGGACTGATGCCGGTCGCGGATCCTCTTGATGAAGTGGTCGGCTATGTGGTGGATTCGACGTGGCGCGATCGGCTGGAGCAGGCTGTCCGCAATGACGCAGATAACTGGCTCCAGTGGCTGCATCTGGGTGTGATGCGTTATCACGCCGGTGACCAGTCTGGGGCGCGGGATGCCTGGTATCGGTCGATGGCTCGGACGGGCAATCCCTGGGCTGCACGGAACCTGGCTGTGTTGGCTTGTGATGAGGGACTGGCGGATGAAGCTGTGGCTTACTACACCGCAGCGCTGGCGCACATTCCCGGTCATCTACCGCTGGTGATCGAATCGGGTCGCCGATTGCTCTCACTCGGTCGAGCAAAAGAGTGGCTGATTCTGGTGGAGGCATTGCCGCCCAGCGTTCGTCGGGTTGGCCGGGTGCGCCTCTTGGAGGGTCGGGCGGCGCTTGAGACCGGTGATCTCGACCGCGTGGCTGTGCTGTTTGACGGCACCCTGGTTGTGGATGATCTGCGGGAAGGAGAGCGTTCGCTTTCAGCGCTTTGGTTCGAATATCACGCCCGGCGGCTTAGCCGTGACGAGGGACTGCCGATCGATGATGCGCTACGGGCTCGGGTACGCCGAGACATTCCCGTGCCCGCATTCCTGGATTTCCGGATGTCGGGAGAGAAATAGCAGGGCGTCGTCGCGTCTGCTTTTTGGGTTACGGGCTGTGACGTCTAGTCGACTGTTGCGCGCCGTGCCCCAAAGTCGATGGCGATAAGGTAGCGCTGCGCTGCCTGGGTGGCGGTCGCGTCAGTGGTCGCCTCAATCAGCAGACCGTTCGTGGTCTTCTGGATCTCCAGGGTCGCACCGGCGGCAGGCTCCCACGGCCAGCCTGCCGCTGAGATCCACAGGCTATGGTTGCACCACGTCGCGCCCATTCGGCCTGTGGGCAGTATGTATCCCTCGGGTACACCCAATCCACTACACGTCGCTGGCTGTTCATCAGGTGGTATGCCTTCCGCGCAGGCGTGGGTGGTGACGGTTGCCTCATAGGTGTTGGCGTCCTTGCCGTCGAGTACGTAGATCTTGTCGGTATCATCTCTCAGGATCATAAGGCTGCGGAAGCGAAGCTGCGGGTCGTCCTGATCTACATTCTGCCGGAATATCTGGACCTGTCCTGAGACTGTTACGATCGGGCTGGTGGCACAAAGAACCTGGATACCCAATGCAGTTGCCTGATTTATCACGGAGTGGAAGCGGTCATCGAGGGCGCCACACGTGGAGGATGTCTCGCCCGTTGGCGTGACTGTGGGCGGCGGCGCTTCTCTCACAATGATCTCCACGAAGAGCACCGCACCGAAGAGCCGACCGTCCGGGGTTTGCAGGCGCCAGGAGCTCTCATATTCTCCGGGCTTTGCCGGCGTGGTCAGTTCAACGGATATGATGATGTCTCGCTCCGGGCTTGTCTGTGAGACCGGTATCTGCTGGGGGCCGGGAAGTGGGTCGCCGGCGATGCGTACGAGTGCGGTGCCGGTCGGCCAACTGCAATCGCCGGTGTTGCGCACCTGCCACGTCTTCTTGAACTTGGTGTTGGGGGTCAGACGTGTGCCGTCGGTCAAGCTGAGGTCGCCGACGAAAGCTGCATCAATGCTATCTGTTGCGGGATCGCATGCCTTGTATGCCAGTGTTGGAAGCACTACCGGCCGCGGTGTTGGTGATGACTTGGGGGCAGCAACTGTCTCTGTTCGCTGTGCCGGCACCGGGATCGCAGTGCTGGTAGCGGGGCTCTCCACTGAAGCCGGCTCGGCCAGGGGGGTGGGTGTTTCCGTTGGTATCAGCGGCTCCCGGGGCGTAGAGGTACCAGCAGGTGCACAGGCACTCACCCATAACAGCAGCAGCAAGAGCCACTTTGCGCCGCGGCATCTAGAGAGAAATCGTTTCGGTTGCATATGGGCAGTGTCCTGTCAACGACAAGATGGCTCAGGGACTGATACTGCCCACTATACCCAGAACGTGCAGCTTGTCCAAAGCATGTCAACTTTGGTCTGATCCGTACCCTCTATGCTGAGATTGAGATCGCTGGTGGTGCTGTCGCCTGCCTTCTGGAAGGCACAGACAGGTCTGTACTGGTTTTTTCGTGTTCTCGTTGTACCAGCAACCAGATAGCGAGGCCGCCGACCACGGAGAGAACGCCTCCGCTGAATAGACCGAGAAAACTTAGTGTCTGGTTTGTCTTCGTTGCACGGGTCTCATACTGTCGCCAGGCTTCTGCCACGAGATCCTGATTGAGTTGTTCTACAAAGGCCCGGGTAGGGTGCAATGGCGGCAACACGCTGACGACAGCCCGCTCGATTGCACGCTGTTCTCTGAGTGGAACGTAGTCCTGTAGCACCACATACTTCTTGGTACTTCTATTGAACATCCTCGGCTCCTTCGCTCATAGCTCGCTTCAGGCTGATCAGGGTTCGATGATAGAGCGCTTTGATGGCACCTTCTGTGCGTCCCAGTATCTCGGCGATCTCTGCATTGGACATATGGTCCACGAATTTCAGGACAATGAGTGTCTTGCGATCCTCCGGCAGTGATTGGATAACGTCCAACAGCTTCTGCTGTGTCTCCGCCGTCGATACCCAGGCTTCGGGTGAGACGATGCTCGAGACCAGGAGTGGCGCATCCTCAACATCAGTCGAGACGGTTGGGCGGTTCTGATGATCTCTGTACCAGTTGACCACCAGGTTGTGGGCAATCCGGAAGAGCCAGGCCTGGAATGGCGCCCCTGTCTCCCGGTAGCTCTGCAGACTTCGCAGGGCTCGGTAGAAGGTTCGTGACGTTAGGTCTTCGGCCTCAGTCCGACTTGAGGTGTGACGATAGTGGTAGTTGTAGATGCGGGCGACGTATTTTTCGTAGAGTTCACCGAAGGCTTCCGGATTGACCTTGGCTGCAATCACCAGGTCACGCTCATTATCATAGCTCATAGGATCCCCTGGATGGCTGGTTAGAGGTTCGGACGGCCACATTGGGTCCCCCGACCACGATGTGCCAAGTCGAAGTATAGCATATCCTGTAGCCGATCTCAGGGCAATTGTCTGAGTAGGTAAGGTTCCACAATGTATAACACGGGTCCGCTGAGAAAGTTGCGCTGAGTTTCGCTATTTGGTGCAAGGTTAGTGAATGGTTGCTATTGCAGGTTCGGCGATATAATATGGTTGGCTAAGTGTTTCCTTGGATTGTCGGCTGATGACGGTTCACCGCAGGAATGAGCTCGCTGCGGCGTTGTTTGGGAGTCGGAAGGGAGCGCCTCGATGGAGCGTGTGCCAGGAATTGACATTTCGCGTTGGCAGGGCGAGGTGGATTGGCAGAAGGTCAAAGCCGCAGGTTGTCGCTTTGCATTCATCCGCGCCACGATCGGCGACTTCTATACTGACCCGCGATTCTATGCAAACTGGAGCGGCGCTCAGGATGCCGGTATCTTGGTCTCTGCCTATCACGTGGTCACCCCCAACAAGCCGGCTGAAAGCCAAATCGCCAATTTCTTCGCTGTGCTCGATGGCCGAGTTTCTGACCTCCCATTGGTCGTAGATGTTGAGCGTGACGATGGCGCAGAGTTGACCGAGATCACACAATGCCTCAGGGAGTGCCTCCAGGCTGTTCTGGCCCGCGATGGTCGCGTGCCCATCATCTATACCGCACGCTGGTGTTGGCACCGCTATGTACTGACCTCGGCTGAGTGGCAGACCCATGATCTATGGATTGCCAGCTACACCACGGATCCAGTCCTGCCAAGGGATTGGTCCACGTGGCGCTTTTGGCAATATTCAGAACGCGGCCAGGTGTCTGGCATCAGCGCTGCGACCGACTTGAACTGGTTTGACGGTACGTATGAGGATCTGCTTGCCTATGCCGGGAGTGATGGTGAGGTCCCCGAGATACCGAATACGGGGTGGCGGCTACGCGTCACAACCTCAAAGCTCAACGTTCGCAGCGGACCAGGCACCGATTTCGAGGATATCGGCGACCTCCATGAAGGAGATGTGATCGACATTCTGACGCTATCTGGTGAGGACGTGTGGGTCGAGTTTGAGCCCGGCAAATGGGCCGCTGTTGCACTAGAGGGCGAACGCTATCTGGAACCGGAACCCAGCGAATCGGTGCACGAAGGATCGGACACGGAGCAATAGACAGAGGGGGGCGTTGGGTCTGAATGCCAGATGGAGAGACAGCAACAAGAGTCGGCAACGCTGAGTACGAGGGGGCAGAGGCGCGCCTTCTGGGTGGGACCGCTTCTGAGGTGCAGGAATCTTTGCGGCCAGCGATCGGTGAGTAGGCTGAGCCCCCGAACACCGGAAAGCCTTTCACACCTGACGCCTATTGCATGTATCGGATTACCCGTGTACAATGTTGTTATGGGAGTGTGACAGATGCGCACGATCGTCAGACGTCGGCTCAGCACAACCATCCTGGTGGCAGCTATCGTTATCGGGGTGTTGGGGCTACTTCTGCCTGTTCCTCTCTTGGCTCGCTTTATGCCGGATGGCGCACCGGATGATGCCCGCGGACGCTATTTCGAAGAGACCGGTTTCTGGGTGACCGGCAGTTTCCTCGATTACTTTGAGGCCAATGGGGAACTAGAGATCTTTGGGTACCCGATTTCCTCACCTTACAACGAGAACGGCCTCCTCGTCCAGTATTTCCAGAAGGCCCGTATGGAGTGGCACGCTCTGAACCCGGAACTCTATCAACTTCAGTTGGGGCTTCTCGGGGATGAGCTGGGTTTCCGCCAAGATCCCGTGGCGCCACCGGTCTCGGTGGGCAAGGTCTATTTCTCCGAAACGGGGCACATCGTCACTTACATGTTTCTGAGGTATTTCGACGCCTATGGTGGTGTGGAGTTCTTCGGATACCCTATCAGCGAGATGCTGCTCGAGAACCAGAAGGTCGTGCAGTACTTCCAGCGCATGAAGCTCATCTGGGATCCTGTGACCTCGCAGATGGCCGTCGGGGACCTCGGGGAAATCTACGTGAATGCACATCGCGGCACGATTCCCTCTGATGTTCTGGAGCCTGCTTCTTATAGGTATGGTAGCAAGGGTGTTCAGGACCTCTGTGTGGCCATCGGTATGTCAAACTCAATGGTGGGGCAGGATGCGGGGCAGAATGTGACCGTTGTCGTGCTCGATGAGTGGCTCGACGAGCCGGTACCCGATGCGACTGTGAAGCTCACGGTGAGTGATGACTCCGGTCAAGAGTTTTCGGAACTCACGCGGATTCTGAGGACCGACGGCGGTGGACGTCTGGAAGCCTATTTGCCACTTGATGGCATCCGGCGGGGCAGCTGGCTGGTCCTGCAGGTGGAAACTGCCCTGGGCGCCGCGCGAGAGGTGCAGAAGGAGTTCTTCCTCGTCTGGTGGTAGATGACGCGGTGGTGCCGCGGCCGGTGCGAACGTGTCTGGAATAACACAACGCGGACTTGAAGAGTCCGCGTTGCTCTGTGTTACCCAAAGCCACGTTTCCGGCTGTCCACCTCGAATGCCCCAGGCTCAAGCGTTCCTTGAGGTAGGCGGAACCAAGATTGCTTGGGCGCTGCCACTCCACCGGCAAGGCCTCCCGGAAGTTGCCACACGTGTTACCGCATGATGTAGCTTCTGCATCCTGGTCACGTGGTCGCGGTCTGTCTTTCGTGTCATCCCGATGGCTCCCGAAGCACTTTGCGCTAATTGGGTTCTGAAGAGAAGACGTAGCCGATGCCGCGCACATTCAGGACATACCGGGGGTTCTCCGGCGTGGGCTCCAGTTTGCGCCTGAGCCTCCGAATGTGAACGCGTACGATTGAGCGTGCGCCCCAGGCATCAGTTTCGTATCCCTGGGCGCACTTGACGAGTTCTTGTGGCGAGCAAACCTCGTCGACACGGTTCATCAGGCACTCAAGCAGCCGGAACTCCGTCGGCGTCAGGTCTACCGGATTACCTCGGTAGGTGACCATATGCTTGGCCCTGTCCAGGGTGACCTCGTCGACGGTAATGCGATCATCAGCGGATTTCACCTCGATCTCCAGATCTTCGAGGTTATCTGTCTTAACCAGCTCCTGAAGCGTGTTCTGGAGTTGGGCCACGAGCGTGCGCCGGTGACGTCCAGCCTTTAGTTCGGAGAGTGCACGCTGGATGGCGCCAAGCACCTCGTCGACGGGACAGGGTTTCAAAAGGAAATCGTACGCGCCAATCCGAAGTGCGTTGATTGCCGTCTCAAGTGTCCCATACCCAGTGATCAAGATGACGATCGTCTCTTCTGAGATCTTGTGGATGCTATCCAGCACCTGGAGTCCATCAATCCCGGGGAGCCGGAGATCCAGAATCACGATGTCGAATCTTGGGGATTGCTTACGTGCCAGCGCAAGGGCCTCTTCGCCGGAAGCTGCCAGCGTGACGTGGTATCCTTCCAGGCGAAGCACCTCTCCGAGTGTTATCCGCTCTGCTGCCTCATCGTCCACAATCAGAATGTCTGTTTGGGTATTCATAGGCTACTGGCCCTCTACGTCCAGGTACTCGGGTAATCGGATGATGAACGTTGTCCCTCCACCGGGGGGACTTTCGGTCTCAATAGTGCCGGCATGACGCTCAATGATGCCATAGCTGATCGCCAGTCCCAGTCCGGTGCCCGTAGGTTTCGATGTGTGGAAGGGCTCGAATAGGTGATCCCGGATCTCGGACGGGATACCTGGGCCATTGTCGCGGAAGGCTATGACAACCTGCCGGGCCTCCGCGTGATGTGCTGTTCCCACCCACAGGGTGCCGCCCTCAGGCAGCGCCTCGATCGCATTGATCACCAGGTTGAGAAAGACCTGCGTGAGCTGATTGGACGTGCCACGTACCGGCGGCAGATCGCGTGATAGTCGGGCTTCGACGTGGATGCGGGACTGTTCGAGACGTTTTTTCGCGATGGCCAGGGCATCTTCCACCGGGCGGTTCACATTGAGTCCGCGCATAGCTGAGGCGGGGCGATAGAAGTTCAGCATTCTGTGCACGATCTGGATCAGGCGGTTGACTTCATTTTGTGCCATCTCCAGGTATGTCTGCTTTTTCTTCTCGTCCAGGCCTACGTGTCCGGCCAGGTGCAGGCTGTTCTGGATTGCCTGAAGCGGATTGTTGATCTCGTGGGCCAGCGAAGCGGTCAACCGGCCGACAGCAGCCATCTTCTCGGCCTGGGCCAGCTGATTCTGCGAGCGCTCGATCTCGTCCGCGAAAGCCTCGAGATCGTGGAAGAGCCATGCTTTCTCGACCGCTACCACGAGCGTGGCGGCGACGTGTTCCATCAATGTGATGTCCTCTTCTCTCAGGATGCCAAGCTCGGACACCGCTATCAGGGCGCCGACCGTCTCGTCGTTCTTGGCGAGGGGCACGCATAGCACATCTAATGTTGCGCGTTCCAGGACTCGGTTCCAGAACCCCGTGGTGACATCCCGCTGGAGCAAGGAGCAGACGTTACTGGTGGCTTGGTGGAGTGGGGCGTCATCGGCCGGTATCATACGTCCTTCGAGCCACCGACCGGGGGGAGTCCGGGCCGCTCGGATGACGCGCTCCTCTGATTCCTCATCATTCAGGACGACGGCCAAGACATCGGCTTGAACCAAGTGAGCGAGTCCATCGAGTGCGGAGACCAGAACTTCGTCGAGATCGAGGCTGGACGAGATGGCGCGATTGATGTCGTCCAGAGCGGCCAACTCCTGGTTCCGTTGCCTGAGCATCAGCTCGGACCGGCGAATTCTGAGCACGACGCCAAGGCGTGCCAGCAATTCCTGTGGGTCAAAGGGCTTGATGATGTAATCGTCCGCGCCCATCTGCAGCCCGCGTGTCTTGGCTGAGATCGAGTTGAGGCCTGTGATCAAGATGACCGGGATCTGTTGCAGTTCTGCATCTGCCTTCATTGTGCCGAGGGTGTGAAAGCCGTCCTCGCCGGGCATCATGATGTCAAGCAGCACTGCGTCAACAGATTGATTTCGCTCTAGCTCCTGGTGCAGGAGTTTCAGTGCGGCGTCACCATCGTTTCGCACCAAGATCTCACTGGGGAGGAGATTGAGGACCTCCCTGATCAGGTGGACGATCTCCGGGTCGTCATCGACGATCAGGATTCGAGGCGTGGGTATCCCCGGATCACCACTTAGTCGCGGCGCGGAAGATCTGGTTGCAGTCAATGGATAAGAAGACATAGTTGTGATATCCGTTATGGCTAGACCCTGATCCAGGTCACCGGCTCTCCCCGGTGACGGCCGATTGTGTGGCGTCCAAGAGCGCTGCGAAGTGCTCTTCGCTGATATTCAACACGCCGATCCGCGCCTCCTCTATCAATCCCGCGAAGACCCTGTGCCAGTTGGCGTGCGCGCCGGATAGCGGCACCCAGAAGTACCGGGCCTCTGGGAAGAAATGGCGGGTGTGAACGCGTACAGGCTCGTTGTAGTGAAACTCGACCATGCGCTGCCCTTCTCGGTATAGATCGAGGCTTTCTGTGGACAGTTCCACGCCACTCTCATAGCCCGTGCAGCGGGCTATGGCTTGGGAGAAGCTTGTCATGATCTCTTCGTATTCAGGATCTCCAGAGAAGAACATGTGGGTATTGCCATCCCAGTATACAACGACCCAATCCGCTTTGGCGTTGAAGGTTCTGAGGAACCAGAGCGGATCTTCGTTCGGAATGGCGTTGACCCACCAATAGATAAGGCCCACTACTACAACAAGGACCGATAGTGCGCTCAGGATGCTGGGGCGCTTTCTTGACATAGGTGGCTCTCCTGGAACGATTATAGCCTGCTTTGAAAAGTTTGGAAAGCCCCGTAGCGTCTATGCTGCAAAGAAAACAGGACAATGAGAACCTTCTCATCGCCCTGTGGGTGATTCCGGAACTGGCTAACCGGCGTTCTTCTCTACCAGCCAGCACGCAACATAGTGGCCATCTCCGTAGTCCTTGAAGACGGGCTCCTCTACGTCGCATGTGCCCTTAATCGCATACCTACACCGCGGATGGAAGTGGCAGCCGACCGGCGGGTTGATGGGACTGGGGACGTCACCTTCCAAGATGATGCGGTCTCGCGACCCAGCTTTTCTTGGATTGGCAATTGGAATAGCTGACATCAGAGCCTGCGTGTAAGGGTGCAGCGGGTTCTGGAAGATCTCGTTGCGCGATGCAAGCTCTGCCATCTTCCCCAGATACATCACGGCCACACGCGTACTGATATGTTCCACCACACTCAAGTTGTGTGCAATAAACAGGTAGGTCAGTCCCAGCTGTGCTTGAAGATCCATCAGGATGTTGAGGACCTGGGCCTGAACCGAGACGTCCAGAGCCGAGACCGGTTCATCGGCAACGATGAACTTCGGGTCCAGCGCCAGCGCGCGCGCAATCCCGATGCGCTGACGCTGCCCACCCGAGAACTCGTGGGGAAAGCGCTTGGCGTGGAAGTCTTCCATGTTCACCATTCGGAGCAGGTTGATCACGTGTTCCCAGCGTTCCTGCTGCGTTCCGACCTTGTGGACAACCAGGCCTTCCATGATGCTTTCGCCAACAGGCATACGAGGGTCCAGTGAGGAGTACGGATCCTGGAAGATGATCTGCATCTCCCTGCGGACCTCCTTGAGCTCCTGGCGGCGCATAGCAAAGACGTCCCGGCCCTCGAAATAGACACGTCCATCGGTCTGTGGTGTAAGGGCCAGCAATGTGCGTCCCACCGTAGTCTTGCCACAGCCTGATTCCCCTACCAATCCGAGGGTCTCACCGCGTTTGATGGTGAAGCTTACGCCGTCAACTGCCTTGACGTTTGCAGTCACACGCTGCAAGAGCCCGGTGCGGACAGGGAAGTACTTGACTAGATTCTCGACGACGACGAGATCTTCATCTGTCTCTCTGGTTGTTCTAACTTCAGCCATTAGTCTTCTCCCTCACGTTCAAGTTGTTCGTAGAGCCAGCAGCGGACCCTATGACCGGGCTTGTACTCGATCAGATTCGGCTCTTGTTCGGTGCAGATATCCAGGCTGTTCTCCACGCGTGCTTGACAACGTGGCGCAAACTTGCAGCCAGGGGGGAGATCGATGAGGTTGGGTACGGAGCCTGGAATGGTGTCCAGCCGATCTTTGACGAGGCCCGTTACCGGAATCGAGGCCAGGAGTCCGCGGGCGTAGGGG
>JAGHDT010000199.1 GCA_021159805.1 Anaerolineae bacterium | reverse complement strand
GGGGAGAACGTTGCGCTGATTCGCACCCCGAGCGGGATCGCCCTGGCGCCTACGCTTGAGGGAGAGGTGCTCACGCGCGAACAGATCCACGAGCTGTCCGCAGAGGAGCAGCAGGCGATCGAAGACAAGATCGAGGTTCTTCAACAAGATCTCCAACGCATCCTGAGGCAGGTGCCAGGCTGGCAGCGTGGGATGCGCGAGCGGCTGAACGAACTGAACCGCGAGGTGGCGGACCTGGCTGTGGGCACGTTGATCGATGAGCTGCGAGAGACATACGCGCACTACCCCGAAGTCATCGCTCACCTGGATGCAGTTCAGGAGGATGTGGTCGCTAATGCGGAGCAGTTCCTCCCGCAGCAAGAGCCCGGCGCCTCACAGCTTGCGTGGGCGATGCAGCAGGAGCCTCAGAGTCACCCGCTGCGCCGTTACAGCATCAACGTCCTGATCGACCATTCCGAGATGGACGGCGCCCCCGTTATCTACGAGAATAACCCCACGTATCAGAACTTGCTGGGTAGGGTGGAGCACCGCGCTCAGATGGGTGCGCTGATGACCGATTTCATGTTGATCAAACCTGGTGCACTACACCGGGCGAATGGCGGGTATCTGATTCTCGACGCCCGCAGCCTTATGACACAGGGGTACGCGTGGGAGGCGCTCAAGCGCGCGCTGAAAAGCCGCGAGATCCGCGTGGAGTCTCTGGGGCAGCAATTGAGCGTCATCAGTACCGTCTCGCTTGAGCCGGAGCCCATTCCGCTCGAGGTCAAGGTGGCGCTGATCGGTGATCGCCGGCTCTATTACCTCCTCTCGGAGTTGGATCCCGAGTTCGGTGAGCTTTTCAAAGTGGCGGCCGATTTCGATGATCAGATGGCGTGGGATGATGGAAGTGAGGTGCTCTATGCGCGGTTGATTGCCACGTTGGCGAGGCGTGAGAAGCTGCTGCCCTTTGACCGTGGTGCGGTCGAAAGGCTGATGGTACAGAGCGCCCGCCAGGTGGCGGATTCTGTGAAGTTGTCGACGCGCACGCGCGGAATCACCGATCTGATGCTTGAGGCCGGCTATTGGGCCCGCGAGGGTGGTCGTGAGGTCGTCTCTCTTGAGCACGTACAGCAGGCCATCGACGCCCAGATCGGGCGTGTGAGCCGCATCCGCGAGCATTCTCAGGAGGCGATGTCGCGCAAGATCAAGTTGATCGCGACCGGGGGCAGCGTCGTCGGACAGATCAACGGGCTTTCTGTCTTGATGCTCAGTGATTTCGCCTTTGGGCAACCCACGCGCATCACAGCGCGCACGAGTCTGGGCCGGGGACAGGTGGTGGACATCGAGCGGGAGGTCGAACTCGGGGGGCCACTTCACTCCAAGGGTGTGATGATTCTGACCGGGTTTCTGACGGGAAGATATGCGCAGGAGCAGCCGCTCTCCCTCTCCGCCAGTCTCGTCTTTGAACAATCCTACGGTGGGGTTGATGGCGACAGCGCCTCGTCGGCAGAACTCTATGCGTTGTTGTCGGCCATTGCCGAGGTGCCGATCAAGCAGTCGCTGGCAGTCACGGGATCGGTCAATCAGAATGGCGAGGTCCAGGCCATCGGTGGCGTAAACGAGAAGGTTGAGGGATTCTTCGATGTGTGCAGAGCGCAGGGCCTGAGTGGGGAGCAGGGCGTGATGATCCCGTATGCTAACATCCAACACCTTATGCTGCGCCAGGACGTCGTGGACGCTGTCGGCGCCGGAAGATTCCACATCTACGCTGTCGAGCATATCGATCAGGGGATCGAGGTGTTGACTGGTTTGCCGGCTGGGCAGCCAGATGCACAGGGCATCTATCCCGAGGAGACGATCAATGGCAAGGTGCAGAGACGCCTGAAGACTATGGCAGAGAGACTCCAGGATTTTGGCCAACCTGCGGGGGAGGATATCGGTGAACGAACATAGAGAGCCGGTGACGATACGGCGCATTGTCGTTGCTGTGGATGCATCACCTCACAGCCGGGCAGCCATGGAAGCGGCGGTGAGGCTGGCTGCTCGATTCAACGCCGAGCTGGTCGGTCTGTTCGTGGAGGACATCAACGTGCTGCGCATCGCGGGACTTCCCACTGCCCAGGAGTTCGGTATCCACTTCGCGCAGCGGCGTCACATCAACACGGTTGATCTCGAGCGCCAACTCCGGGTTCGCGGCCGCCAGGTCCAGGATAGTTTCAGGTTGCTTTCCGAGCAGGCGTCCATCCAGGGCACGTTTCGTGTGCGGCGAGGGAGCGTGGGCACGGAGATCCAGTCCGCGGCAGCGGATGCCGATGTTCTGATCATGGGCCGGGCGGGATGGTCGCAGTTACGGGAGCGGCAGGTCGGTTCCACAACGCGTGCTGTCTGCCGCGCCGAAGCCCCCGGCATCACTGTTGTGCTCCATTCGGGGGCGCAGTTGGCTCCGCCCATCCTGGTGGTCTATGACGCCAGTGAGGCTGCCGAGAAGGCGCTGGTCTTTGCTGAGGGGTTGGTCGATGAGACGAGAAGTCCCCTGGAGGTGCTGCTGGTGGCTGACACGGAACCCTTGCTCCAGGTCCGGGGAAACTTGCTGGAGCGAGCGCTGACCGAGATGAAGGTGATGAATCACCAGCACTCCTTGATTACGTCGGCATTGCAGAACCTGATTCGTGCAATCTACGCACTGCGCGCTCAGACCGTGGTGCTGCCGGCCAGCCTGTCGCTGCTGCAAGAAGGTGGGGTGGTATCGCTCCTGGAGCAGGTTGATATTCCTGTGCTCCTGGTGCGATAGGGCTGGAGCACCGTCAGATGGCCGGGACTGGCGGCGTACCCCTAAGAGGGAGCGCCAGGCCTCATCGTCTGCTCGACGGCACAAGGTGCTGTTTTTGTAGATACTATGTGCGCATCCGCACACCACGCAAGCGTGAAAATGAGACGCAAAGAAGGCCCTAAAGCCTGCCGAAAGCCTTTAGGCCCGGGAG
>JAGHDT010000415.1 GCA_021159805.1 Anaerolineae bacterium | reverse complement strand
TTGGCGCTGTCGCGCATCTCGCCGTGACGCGTCTCCAGTTGTACGTTCTCTGCGCGAAGCCCGCTCCGGACTGCCTCGATGAACTGCGGCAGCGTGCCATGCTTGACCTCGACATCGGGCAGCGCGGCATCAGCCGCGGAGAGCAGGCTGGGTAATTCGGGCATCGGCTCGACGTGGTCCGAGCCGTTCATCGCCAGCAGATGCGGCGTCGTTGCCGTCGGCGTCAGACTCTTGATGATCTGTTGGGTGCGCTTGACGAACATCCCTTCGTCTTTGGGCATGCCGGATGCGTTGCCATAACCGTGCTGCTGGTGGATGACCAGGATGTCCGTGCCATCGGGGGCCTGCCAGATGAACTCATTCTGCACGCCGCTCACGCCGCGCGTGAAGACGACTGAGTCGATGTCAAAGCCATGCAGAATCTGCGGCAGCTGGCTGATGTGGCCGAACGGATCGGGGATGTTGCCCACGTCCATCCGTTTTCCAAATTGGGTGCACATCTGTGCGCCAACAAGCAGATTGCGGATCGTCGACTCGCCGGAGACGAGGAACTCGTCGGGCAGAATATACCAGGGACCGATCTGGATGCGCCCGCTTCGCACATAGGCTTCGATCTTGGCGCGGTTTTCGGGGCGGATGGCCAGATAGTCATCAAGGACGATGGTCTGCCCGTCGAGCATGAAGTACTTGTATCCGGGATCGGTGTCGAGAATCTGCAACAATTTGTCGACCAGCAGTACCAACCGAACGCGAAACCCCTCAAAAGGCTGGTACCACTCGCGATCCCAGTGCGTGTGTGAGACAAAGGTCAGTGTTTGTTTTGACATAGTTGTGGTTCCTTTCCTGACACTGTTGTTCGGCCTTCGGCGTATCTGTTATGCTCATTCAACCTGAGATCCTGTTGTCCAGAGGCCGCTCTTCTCAAGCCATCCCCCGATGAGGAGATACTTGAAATCCCTTCCCTGCCAGGTCCGCACGGCTCCCCACATCCCATATAGGCCAACGAGGACCATGTAGATGAGGGGTAGGACCATCGAGATCATAGCTATCCAGAATATCGGCGGCGGCGCAGCATCCGGGTTTGCATCCGCCTGCATAATCAGCGGAACTAAGCTGAGCCCGTAGAGGATGCCCCAGACTACCCACAAGCCGATCGTGATGATGAGGTTTGCGAGTTGGAAAAGAGCGGCCTGGAGCCCCTGGAACGCCGCGTAACGAGATTTCTCCCGCTCGGTGACGTAGACGACTACGCCCACCAGAATGCCGATACCTTGTGTGGCTACCGCCCCATGCGCCAGAGCGGCCAGCAACCGGCTCTCTGTAGTTCTATTCCGTTGATTCATACCACCTCCAGGAAACACAAGTTCATACCCATTTCTCGAACCAAGCGCAAAGCGTCTGTTTGTCTATGACCGGCAACGAACCCGGTGCTGCGCCAAGGACGCGCTCGGTTGCGGTCTGCAGCGCCTCGATCTTACGCCGAACCAGAGCTTCGGGATCATCATACCTGTCGGGGTTCAGGAGAATACCGGTGATCGTGCCTGAGAAGGCCGTGGAGATCGCGTGAACGATCTCAGCCGTCTCCTCCGGATAGTCCGTCTCAAATACGCCTTCCGCGATGCCCTGCGCGATGATCTTCGCCAGTTCCGGCGTGGTCACTTGCGCTGCCTGCGTAGCAAGTTTATGCCGCAGGAGCACATTCTCGTCCGCTTGCATCACGCGCGCAAGGGCCAGTAGTTCGGCTTTGCGCTCGATCTTCCAGTCACCGATCACCTGAGCCGTCCGCATCCACTTCTGTACGGCGTTCAGCGTCTTGTCGGCTACAATGGCCTCATATAGCTTGAGGCCTTGCTCTGATAGTTCGGCAACCAACGCTTCCAAGATTGCCTGCTTCGACTCGAAGTAGTAATAGAAGGTGCCTTTGGCAACGCCAACCTCGGTGACAATGTCGCTTACCGAGGTGCTTTCATACCCCTTGGTGTAGAAAAGCTTCTGTGCGCAGGTGATGAGTTCACTGCGGCGTTCATCGGGTGCTTTCACGATTCGCGTCATAGGCTTTCTCCTCATCTCGCCGGCGACTGACCGTCAGTCAATACTGGATCAGGGTGGCGGCGTTGTCAAGTGCCTGGCCCTGCAGAGCACAGGCATCTAGAATTCAACCTGATCGATGGACGGTCTGGTGTGGATGAGTAGCGCCCTTTCCTGTTGTACAGACGATCCACCGGATCGTCTTCCGGGGTGCCTGTGGCGCGTCTCAAGTGCTCCACGGCACGCCACTCCCAACAGGTATCTATGGTCTGACTGGCTTGTGGAGCCAGAAGACGTGCCACCGGCACGTCTGTACAAGGACAGCTGACATGCGGGCGCGTGGGTCCCGCGCGTGCTTGACACAGAGCTCAAAGCACCAGACAATGGAGCGAACTGACCGATAGTCAGTTGCAACCAGGAGGTGGTGTGTGGGAAGGTTTTTGAGAATCGCGTGGCGCAACGTCTGGCGCAACAAGCGTCGCACGTTGATCGCCATCGCGGCCATGTCGCTGGCGCTGACGTTGATCGTTGTGTTCGACGGCATGATGGGGGGCATGACGGGCGTGATGTATGAAAACACCGTCCGGCACAGCGGGGGCCACGTGTTGGTGCACGCCCTTGGCTACCGTGACAAAGCCAACCAACTACCGCTCTACCCTGTCCCGATGGTCCACGCGGAGGCAGCCGTCGAGTTCGCGATGACCCGGCCGGGGGTCACAGCCGCAGCCATGCGCATCCAGACCGCCGGCCTGCTCAGCAGCCGCGAGGGCTCATTTCCCACGGTCTTCATCGGCATCGAGCCGGAGCGTGAGGCAGGGGTGGCGTTGTTGTCGGAACAGATTGTCGAGGGTCGCTATCTAGCCGCCGATGATGAGGACGTGATCCTGATCGGCCGGGGGATGGCCGACGCCCTCGATGCCGATGTCGGTGACCGCATCACGCTGTCCGGACGCGCCACGCACGAGCAGATGCGGCAGCGAACGATGACCGTGGTCGGCATCTACGAGTTCGGTGGGGACGCGATGGAGAAGTCCTCGTCCTATGTGTCATTGGCAGAGGCCCAGACGCTCTTTGGTCTGCGTGACCAGGTGACGGAGGTCGGCGTCTATATGGAGGAGATGGGTGACGAAGTCCCCGTGGTGAATGCTCTGAGGGCAGCTCTGCCGGGCTACGAGGTGGATGCCTGGAACACGATCAGCCCGGAAATGGTTGACGCCGTCGCTATGGATGAGCAGATGCTCAAAATCCTCAGCGTGGTTATTCTCATGATCGCCGGTGTGGGCATCTTCAACCTGATGCTGATGGTCGTCGTCGAGCGAACCCGCGAGATCGGTTTGATCGCCGCGATGGGGATGAAGCGCCGGGAGATAGTGACACTCTTTCTGATTGAGGGCAGCATTCTGGGGGCCGTCAGTGGCGTGGTGGGCAGTGTGTTCGGTGGCATGCTCAATCTATGGGGCTCCCGAACAGGACTTCCGATGCCCTATGATATGGACTCGCTCGACATGGCGATCGCCGCACTGATGGGCGATCGGATTTTCTTCGACAGCGATATAGGGATACTGGTGACGCGTTCGCTTACGGTGGTGGGCGTCGCACTGTTGGCCTCGCTCTACCCCGCCTGGCGTGCCTCGCGGCGGGAACCCGCTGAGGCCCTACACTATGTGTAGGCCTACACCACGTGCAGGCGCAGTTCAGCGTACACCACACACGGGAGTTCGAGCGGCATACTGGCTCGACACTCTGTAAGGAGGAGACATGGCCGGACTATGGCGGATCGCCATCCGCGATATAGGACGCAACAAGCGACGTTCGGGCGCGACCCTGATGGCGATGCTGCTGGGAGTGGGGTTGCTCGTCGTGACGGGCGGCATTGTGGAAGGCTCGTACACGGGGATGATTGACGACAACGTTCGTGTGCAGACCAGCCACCTGCAGGTCCGTGATGCCGACTACGAGCGTAACGAGGGTACCCTGAAGTGGGAGGACCTGCTCGATGACGCCGATACGGTGGCTGCGCGGGTTCGCGAGTTGCCTCAGGTGCAGGACGCCACGCCCATTCTGTGGGCCTCCGGTGTTCTGGGGCTTGGCGAGCAGTCGGTGAATGTGGCGGTGAACGGTATGGACTTCAGCTCTGACGTCAACGCCCCTTTCCGCGATGGCGTCGTCGCTGGCCAACTGCCCGAGCCCGACGACCGCGAGGGCGCCCTGATGGGCAGACGTCTGGCTGACTCGCTGGGGATCGGGGTCGGGGACTCCTTCAGCCTGCTGGCGCCCACATCGGGAGAGCAGCCGGATGAGGCGGTCTTCACAATCCGCGGGTTGTACGATTCGGGGGTCCCCGGCTATGACCTGAATACCATCCTGATGCCCCTGGCGAAGGCGCAATCCTTCACACGGACGGGGGGACGCGCGAGCGCTATCCTGACGTTGCTTCACGATAGGGAGCAGGCCGGTGCCGTTGCTGCCGCACTGCAGGCGCCCGGGCTGGAGGTCGAGATATGGCAGGAGCTCAACGAGTTCATGCTGGAGACCACGGAGATAGGCCGTCAGTTCATCTATATGCTCTACGTGATCGTGCTTGCCATCGTCGCCGTCGTCATCGTCAACACGCTCCTGATGACCGTTTTTGAGCGCACCCGGGAGATGGGCATCCTGGCCTCGTTCGGCATGAAGGCTCGCGAGATCAGGGCCATGTTCCTGATCGAGGCCGGCATCCTGGCCCTGGTCGGTATCGTACTGGGCATTCTGCTTGGATCTCTGGGCGTCGAATACCTGTCGAGGGTGGGTATACATATGGGCGACACGGGGGCGTTCGCCAGTTCATCCCAGATGTCGATCGGTGAGGTGATCTATGCCGCGCACTCGGTCAAGGACGTGATCATCGTTTCGGTTACGGCATTGGTTATCACGCTGCTCGGGTCGCTATACCCGGCCTGGTATGCGTCACGGATGGAGCCGATTGAGGCGCTCCGCGCGTTGTAGGGAGGAGCCCTCACCCCCCGGCCCCCTCTCCCACCTGTGGGAGAGGGGGAGATAGGGCGTGTGTCATTTCTCGAGGAATGGTCGAATTGGAGGCAGGGCATGGCGGTTATTGAGCTGAAGGATGTGAAGCGGATCTACAAGGTGGGAGAAGTCGAGACGCCCGCCCTGCGGGGCGTCGACCTGACCGTCGAGGAGGGGGAGTTCACGGCTATCGTCGGGCCGTCGGGCTCGGGCAAGACGACGCTGTTGCAGTTGATGGGCTGTCTGGACCGGCCCACGGCGGGCACCATCCATATCAACGGGCAGGATGTGACGCGCCTCAGTTCCAACCAGCGCGCGGAGGTGCGTCGGGGGAGCATCGGGTTCGTCTTCCAGTTTTTCGCGCTGATCCCGGGACTCACGGCCTACGAGAACATCGAAATGCCCCTTCTGTTGACCGGCGAGAAGGCCGCCGTGCGACGCACTCGCGTGAATGAACTCTTGGAGGCTGTGGGGCTTTCGGATCGCGCCCGCCATCGGCCGGATCAGATGAGCGGCGGTGAGCAGCAGCGAGTCGCCATCGCCCGCGCCCTCGCCACCCGCCCCGTCTTGGTGCTCGCGGACGAGCCGACGGCCAACCTGGATTCCGTCAACGGCGGACAGATCATGGAG
>JAGHDT010000468.1 GCA_021159805.1 Anaerolineae bacterium | reverse complement strand
TCTCCGGCCTGCTCGGCGGGCCCAAAGGCTTTCCCCAAGCTTTGGGCCCTTCTTCGCGTCACATCTTCACGCTTGCGAGGCATGTGCAAGGCGTCTATTCCGCAGCGGTCGCCTCAATGGCGAATAACGGTGAGCACTCCCAGCAACGGAAGCGGGGCAAGGAGGCGCCGTTACACGTTGGTGAGTTGGAGTGTCTGTCGCCCGTTCGCTCGCGCACGCCATAGAGCACGAAACTGCGCGTGTCGGCAGAGGACCTAAAGCTCCTTAAGGGGCTCTTGAGCCTTTACGGCTTCGTAACGGAACGACCGGCGACCGGTACGTTTGGACGTCGGGCACGCTAATCGCGACGGCTGGTGGCCATAACAAGCAGGGCAGGTACGAGCAACGCGGTCAACAGCATCAGCCAGGGAACGGTGTCACGCAGGAAGAGGGTCACGCCGCCGTTGATCGGCGAGGCCCCCTCCGTGAGCTCCTTCCCGCTCTGCTCGACCCAGAGGCGCCACTCACGTTCCAGCTGTATCAGAGAGTGTCTGAGGACACTCTCTGTGCCGGTGCTGCATGCCTGTCCATCGGCATAGGCCCAGAGCAGCTCGCGCACGGCAGTCCAGCCGTATTCCTGGCGCAGGTAGTGCACAAAACTGCCGCTCTGTGCGTAGGCGAGCTGGGCTCGGACCGGGTCTTTGGGGAAGGGGGCGCACAGGGCCGTCAATGGGATCAAGTCGTTCTTGTCCTGCGCCGTCTGGATGGCCTGCGCATACTCGGGATCGGGCCGGGTTTCGAAGTAGGTCGCGAGCCCCTCATTGAGCCACGTGGGCAGAAAGGCATAGCCCTGTGACCCGAGGAGATTGAAGAGAGCCATATGGGTCAGTTCGTGCGGAATGACCTGCTGCATCGCCAGGAGCCCATCGGAGTTGGGCGGTGCGGCGATGAGGATGACCCGCAGTTCGGGATAGGCAACTCCGCCAGCCCAGCGGTGGCCGCCCAGCTGCATAGCGGATGCCAGATCGGTCTGCGAGGGGTAGACAAAGATGTCGACCGTGTCGATCTTAGGGGTTTGCAGGGCCGCGTGGATCGCTCCGAGGGCGACCTGTGCGACATCGAGCGCTTGCTCCATGTCTGCACGCTCTCCCGTGATCCAGTGGATGCGAACGGGGTCAGTGGCAACCGTCCGCCAGG
The DNA here is from genome assembly GCA_021159805.1 of Anaerolineae bacterium. GTDB lineage: Bacteria > Chloroflexota > Anaerolineae > B4-G1 > SLSP01 > PWVB01. Next base: position 3,261 of record JAGHDT010000468.1, on the reverse strand, counting down.
TGAAACGGTCGTCCCGATACTGGAAGCTTTGCCGCGGGGTCTCGATGACCTTGCCCTCAGGCGTTTCGTAGCTCCACCAATAGGTGAGTGACGCGAACGGCGGCAGTGGTGCGCTTTCCAGGTTGCGCGCCACGACGGCTGAACCGTCCTTGAGAGAGGTCGTTTCGCTCTCGGTATAGCTGTCGTTGACTCGGAGGAAGAGCTCGGCTGCGGTGCCCTCGGGCAGGCCTGCGACATTCATGCGGAACAGCGCGCTCTGTCCGTAGGTGTATGAGTGCGAGAGCAGTGGCTCCTGCTGCGCCAAAGCAATGCCGGGCAGCAATAGGAGCAGTGAACATCCCAGCCCTGCTAGAACGAGCTTACGTGACCAAGAGTGCCGCAGCTTGGTTTGGCACGCATGTTGTGGCTGTTGATGTTGACAGTGAAGGCTCCGTCTATGCCCAGTCCTCATCATCATCGTCCTGGCCCTCGTCGTCGTTGTCCTGGCCAACTAGTCCCGGTGCGTGCCACAAGTTGTCCGTCTCGTCATGGGCCCCGCCCGGTGGACCAAAGAAAGCGGAGAGGTCGTCACTGAAGAATTCCAGTTCCTCAAGCGCCTCTTCTGCGGCAGTGCGCAGCGCTTCATCTCCGGTGGCAGCGACTTTCGACAGGGTCCTGTGAGCAACCTTGCCGCCGATTTGACCCAGTGCCCACAGGGCCGCGGCGCGGACGCGATGGTCGACGTCGTCGGCAAGATCCGCGATTTCGTGGATGGCTTCTGTCAGCTGCAGCTCTCCGCTGGCGCGTGTCGCTCTCAGGCGCACGTCGGGGAGCGGACTGGATAGCTCACGGCGGACGATGCCACCCCATTCCTGGTTGGCGCTGCGCCCCATCGCCAGGATTGCGCTGATGCGCAACGCTTCGTCGGGGTCTTCGTAGGCTGCCGTGATCATCTCGGGAACGCCATACTCCTCCGTATAAGCGATGGCCTCAAGCGCTCGGCGGCGAACACGTGGGGACTCCGAGATGTTCAGATGGCTCTCGCGCAGGGCCAGAACTGCCCTGTTGAAAAGCCTGTGCCGGATTTTCTCCAGCTCGCCCAGCAATACGTATTTGGCCAGAGCTTCCGCCGCCGCGCCCCGGACCGCTTCTGACGGATCCTCCTTGAGGATTTGGACGAACGCCGGTACCAGCCGCACATCATCGGTCTCGTCAAGCCCGGCAATCGAGGCCGCACGGACTTCTGCGTCGATATCCTCCATCGCGATGCGGAACACGGCGGAGAAATCCGTGGCGTATTCATCACGTGCTATCTGGCTCAGGCTCCGGACCAACTCGTAACGGACCTCAAGCGGAAGCCCGTGCCAGGCCCTGCCGGTGCGCGCGATCTCCCTCTCCGAAAGCCCTGAAAGCATCCGCAGTAGCTCCGGCGCCGGCATGTGTTTGCCCTCCTCCAGCGCCTGCCATAGGGCTTGCTCTCGCTCAGGAGCCCCGTCATCTGGTTCGGCATTCAGCTCTTGCCAGCTCTCCATATGACTCAGCGGTTCCTCGTCTCTCATCATGGGTTAAGGAAGCGGCACCGGCATAAAGATGTCTAGCAAGGTGATGCCGATGAAAAGGACGATCATCGCTGCAAAGGCGACCAGATGGATGCGCTCCTCAAGTGCCGGCGTCAGTGCCTTGCCGCGGACGGCCTCGATAAGTGAGAAGAGGATGCGGCCACCGTCCAGCGCCGGTATGGGCAGCAGGTTGAAGATGCCCAGACTGATGCTCAACATAACGAGTAGGCTCAGGTAAGGGTAGGGGGCCGCTTGCTCGATACTCTGGTTGACCGACTGCTCGGCGATCTGGCTGATGCCGATCACGCCGACGGGCCGTGCCTGTTCGAAGGGGATGCCCATACGGACAATGTAGACCGGCAGCATCACGGTCATCGAGGCGAGGTTGCCAAAATACCGCGTGCCGTAGACCAGGGACTCGGGCAGGGAGTAGTGCTTGAGGCTACCTGTGACTTCGTGATCCATAATCATAATGCCCATCGATCCTTCGCCTTCCGGCGGACTCTCGCGGGGCGTGAGGGAGATGCCGAGCTTCTCGCCGTCACGATCGACGGTGACCATCGTTTCTTGTCCTTTGACGGCCTCGATGGCACTCTGAAGCTCGACCGAGCCCTCCACGTCTGTGCCGTTGACCGCCACGAGAGCGTCGCCGATCTGCATGTTGGCGGCGGCGGCTGGTGAATTCGGTGCAACGTCGGTGATCACAGCCTGCAGGCCCGGGATGCCGCTGGTGAAGATCAAGACAGCGATCAACCACGCCGTGATGAGGTTCATCGCCGGGCCGCCGAGGTAGATCAGGATGCGCTGCCAGGGGTTCTTGCTGTAAAGGCTATGCGCCATGACCTCAGGATCGACCGTTTCCTTGTCCTCGGCGAAGGTCGATTCGCCCTCCATACGCACGAAGCCGCCGAAGGGAATCCAGTTAAGCGTGAACTCTGTCTCGCCCCAGTTGAACATCTTGAAGATGCGCGGTGGATAGCCGATGCCGAACTCCCGCGCCCACACGCCCATGATCTTGGCCATAATCAGGTGTCCGAACTCGTGTATGACGATCAGCGGGATCAACCCGACAATGAACCCGAAGATCGGGCCCAGGATGCCGTTGAGTCCCTCTGCAAATGTGAACATAGTTGTCTCCTTGGTGTCTGTCCCGGATGAATGGCCGGTTGGGGCAATGTTATCATTGCGGGTGACCTATGCGATAGACGGGCAGACAGTCCTAATACGTACGAATTATACCGGATTGGGGGGGCAGTGTCCAGGCTTTCTGCGCTCCAGGTGGATCAGGCTCACCTGGCATGCAGAACGTGGCGATCCCTTCCTTGTTGCAGGAAAGGGCTGATGATCCGCCGGATCGTGAATTCGACTGGCGCGATTCCGCTTGTGCCACGCCAGGTCAGGCCGTATACTGAACTGTGGTACTATGTTGGTGTGGCTCACGACAAGTGGCTCACTGTGCAAGGAGGAGATCGGTGCGGCTTGGGCGTCCCGGATACCACCTGCTAGCGATTGGCCTGGCCGTGGCGGTGTTGGCTGCGAGTCGGGCCCCCGTTGGCGCGCAAGAAGCCAGTGAAGATGTGCCCCAGACTGCAGACGATGCGCAGCAGACTGCAGACGATGGGCGGTTGATCCTTGCCTTCTACTACGCCTGGTTCGACTGGTCCACGTGGGCTTCACCCGTGTGTGACCAACCCACAAGCCTCTATGTCTCCGCGGACATGGC
>JAGHDT010000633.1 GCA_021159805.1 Anaerolineae bacterium | reverse complement strand
TTGGCGGAAAACAGTCAGCAAGAGCCGGAGGAAACACCAGAGCAGCGTCGGCTCCGCGAACGGCGGTCGCGCGAAAGCTATCTCGCTGGCGTCGGCCTCGGCCCGCGTTACTGGCACGCCACCTGGGATCGCGTACGACCACCCGCACGAGACCGGCTCCAGCGATACTGCGAGGGCCTGAAGTTTCACCTTGAGCGCGGCGAGGGGCTGGTCATCGAGGGGCCTCCGGGGGTCGGCAAGACCCAGGTGCTCAGCCTCATCGCCCTGGCCGCGCGCGACGTGAGGTTCATATGCCCAAGGGATTATATTCTCCGCCAGCCCATCGTGGTCTACGTCTTCTGGCCGATCTTGGACCGGGCGCTGCACTCGGCAGACCTCGAGCATCGCGAACTGGTGCGCGAGTGTGCAACCGCCGACCTGCTGCTCATCGACGACCTCGACCGCATGTACGCGTCGGACTGGGGTATGTCCGAGGCCGATGCCTTCTTCGAGGAGCGCTACGCGCAAATGAGGAGCACTGTGATCACGCTCAACAGTGACGTGGAGACTCTGGATGAGCGGCTGGCGCGCGCCGTGGATCGCTGGCGGGAGACCATGCAGCGCATCGGCATCGGCGGCGACAGCCAGCGGAGGTACGGCGATCATGATCAGAGCGATTCTGCATGCGCTGTGGTGTGAAGTCGTTGACGAGGCATGGTGGCAGTGGCGCAAGTCGCTGCCGATGAGGCGGTGGATTGCGCGGCACACCGGACGAGCATTGAAGCGATGGGCAGGGCGAGTCAACGAGGCTTGTCAGCAAGTGCGCAAATGGCAGGCGACCAGGGAGGTAGCTGACGATGAGCAATGAGACGTGCGGCCATGATGAAGACCAACTGTTGCTGCAGCAAATCGAGTCACTCTACAACGCCTATCAGGAGGCGTGGGAACGTGCACACCCTGGCAGGTACAGCAGCACGGGCATGGCGATGGTTTTTCACAATGCTTGTGAGCAAGTCAAGGCGTTGCTCGCTGAGCGAGACAGACTACGCGCCGAGGTGCACAAACTGCGTGGTCAGCAGTACGCGCGCGAGGCGTACGGCAAGACGCTGGAGGAAGGCGTCCTGGCCGATGTCATCAGCGATCCCCTGGGCGGCGTTCTGATGGTGGACGTACACGACGACCTGCAACTGGACGGCGTCCAGGTCGTGCTGACCACGCCCGAGCGCTGGCGGGAGTTGAACAAACAAGATGAGACGGAACGAGAAGACGACGGAAACGACACGTGAGGACACGGTTGAGCGCATCTGTCCGATGTGCAACAAGCCGCGCGAGCTTGTCCCGTTTTTCCTCGGGACAGGGCGCATGATGGTGTGCGCCTCGTGCCGTAAGACGCTCATGCGGAAGCTGGGAGGGCGGTAGGATGATTATCGGCGTTGACCCTGGCTTTACCTGTGGCCTGATGGCATACGATCCGCGCGCCGATAACGTGATGGCGCATGCGACGGTCGTGACGACTGCGGATGACGGCGATGCACGACGAATCAGACAGATAATCGACGCGCTGGAGCGATTTTGGGCTGACCAGGGCGGCATTCTCGGCACAGTAGCGGTGGAGATGCAATACGCCGGAGGGCGGGCACAGTCAGCGAGTACGATACGGGGACCTGCAGCCGTCCGGGGCGCGGTGATAGCGTGGGCGTGGATGGAAGGGCTGGATGTTGTGGAGGTAACGCCCCAGGATGCCAAACGCGCCCTGGTGGGGCACGGCAGGGTGGGCAAGAAACAGATGATCGCAATGGCGCGGGCGCGTTACGGCGTGGAGCTTACCGAGCACGAGGCCGACGCCCTGGGCATGGCGCTGGCGGCGCACAATAGATGGCCGGCGCTGGCGGTCAACGAGGAAGTAAGCGAGGATTGAGCAACGAGGCGGTAACGTTGATGCAGACAATACGCACAGGCGACGAGTGGACCTGGTGCCCGCGGTGCAGAGAGTTCCAACCGGGAATCGGGCCGTGTCCGGTCTGCGGCGACCGACGTAAGGGATACCAGCCGGTGCGGCTGGGGCTATACGACAGAAAGCAACAGTGCGTAAGTGACCCGGGCTATCATCGCCGGTGACGACTACCGTATTCGAGCGCTTATTTTAGGAAATCGCGATTCTCTAAAATAAGCGGCTGACGAATTATAGAACTCTAAAATTGGCGCACGCCAGGACAGTCAGCAGCAGCCGTCCTTCCGGACGGCTGAAGGTTGAAACTGTTTGACTTTCGGGCCGATTGGTGCACATACTTCTACAGGTAGCGATCATCCCGAGGCAACCCGTAGGAGTTGGAACGTGCCGGATCGTCGGTCCGATGAGGTCGTTGTCCCGATAGTGCGTGACCAGCATGTGCGGCGGTTGGTCCACGTCGTGGCCATGCTCGAGGCGCTGGCGGACGGACGCGCCCCTCAAGTCATCGTCGGCGTGCCGGTCGAGGACTGGTCACGTTTCCCCGACGAGGCCCCGTATTCCGGCGGCCCGCAGAAGCGGATCGATCTGCTCTCGGGGGCCCGGGTAAGAGCCGCCGACCTCTCGCTGGTCGCGTACCGCTGCCTGCGCCGCATCACCGCTCTCATCCGCCACGAGATCGGTGGCTACTTTGAGCAGCTTCTGAACGGAAATGCTTGACAACATTGTAGTCGGTCGCTAGGATTCAATCAGAGTTGCGACCCTTCATCATGTACGGACAACGGCCCGCCGGAAAACCGGCGGGCTTTTCGCATGTATGGGGTGACGAGATGCAGGTGTTCCTCGGCGACCTGCTGGAC
>JAGHDT010000248.1 GCA_021159805.1 Anaerolineae bacterium | reverse complement strand
GAACCGCCGCGGCTGCCTTCCGCCGTTGCCCCTGGCTCAGATAGACGGCACCGAGACGGTTCAGGATGGATGAGAGAACGCTGTAGTCTTCGGTCGTCTCGACAAGGGAGGCAGCGCGCTCCAGCAGTGCTTGCGCGTTGGTGAGCTCCCCATCACGCAGCGTAAGCCATCCCAGCGCACCGTAGATCTCCGCTTCAATGGCCGGCGTACGCTTGCCGGTGTCTGCTATCTCGGTTGCCGCGGCTTTGAGCCAGGACTCGGCCTTTTCCAGGTCGCCGAGTTTGTCCCAGGCCCGGCCGAGTTTCAGCATCACATCGGCGCGAGCAATCGGTCCGGCCTGTGTGTAGTCATTGAGGGTGGCTTCGTAGAAGGTCACCGCGGCCTCATACTCGCCGACGTGCTGCTGTATGTCCCCGAGGCCGACCGCGGCCTGCCAGCGGGCTTCGCCGGTCTGGCCAAGATGCTGGGAGAGTTGCAGGGCGCGGCTATAGTGTCCGAGAGCTTCGCGGTTGGCGAAACGGTCTTGGGCGCGCTTGCCCGCCCACAGGGCGTAATGGAGGGCCCTGTCGCGTACACGGGCACGGTCGTAGTGGAGGGCCAGGGCCTCAACGTGCAGCTCCAGGTTACCGCTGTAGAGCTCCTCGATGCTTTCGGCGACTACGCGATGCAGGTCGGGGCGTTCGCTGCGCAGGATGCTATGGTACACTGTCTCCTGCGTCAGGATATGGCGGAAGGCATAGGTGTGGGGTCCGGCGGCGGGCCGGAGCTGTAAGAGATCCAGATTGGTCAGCCGGTCGAGCATCGGGTCGATGGTCTCGACGCGGCGCAGCTTGTGCTCGATCACCTGCAGGAGTGCCGCATCGAACTCCAGCCCGATGACCGTCGCGTGCTGCAGCAGGTAGCGCAGGTTCTCGGGCAGCCGGTCCACGCGCGCCAGCATAAGGCCCCGCAGTGAGGTGGGAAGGTCCAGTTTCGCCAGCTCCGGCAGAGACACTGCGCTCCATTTGCCGTCGTGCAGGTGGAGGAGCTCCTGCTCGATCAGCATGCGGACGAACTCCTCGATGTAGAACGGATTGCCCTCGGCGCGCGTGAGGATGGTCTCCACGGTGGCATCCGGGACGCCGTCGAGTTCCACGAAGCTGGACAGCAGAACGCGGCTCTCGCTCTCTGTGAGTGGTGGGACGGCGATATGGTAGCACATGGCCGGATCCAGGTGCGTGCTATCCAGGCCGGCGCCGGCGTGCGGGCGCATGATGATGCAGAAGAGAATCCTCGACTCGCTGATCAGGGCCAGCAGCGACTGAAGCACCTGCCTGGACAGATCGTCGGCCCAGTGGAAGTCATCGAGAATGAGGATCAACGGGTGGTCGCTTGCTTCGTTGATCAGCCATTCGCGGATTGCCAGGGCAGTGAGCTGGCTTGTCCTCTCCGGTCCCAGATGCTCCCAGAGGACCTTCTCACTCTCCAACTGGGGGAGCTCCAGTAGCCGCCGTATCAGCGGCCTAAAGGGCTCGCTGACGCGGCTCTGCCACTGGTCGGGGTCTGCGTAACTGTCCAGCGCGTCCCGCAGCAGGGAGCGGAACACGCCGTACCCGGTACCCTCCGTGTAGGGGAGGCCCCGACCGCGCCAGACGGTGAACCCATCGGGGAGAATCTGCGCGACCCATTCGGAGACCAGCCTGGATTTTCCCAGGCCGGCCTCGCCGGTAACGGTGACGAGACGGCCTTGCCGGCCCGTCAGGCAGCTGTCAGAGAGCTTGTGCAGTTGCGCCAACTGGGCATCGCGGCCGAGGTAAGGGCCGACCATCCCCGGGACCCCACGCGGCGAGGTGGGAGAGGCCCGGAAACTGAGTGCTGCGTGGATCTCGACCGGGGCGTCGACGCCCTTGACGACCACCGTGTGTGGTGGGGCAAAGTCAAAGAAGGACTCGGTTCGCGCATAGACGCTGTTGCTCACCCAGATGCTCCCGGGTTGGGCCAGGGCCTCCAGACGCGCAGCGAGGTTAACCGTCTCGCCGATCACAGTGTAGGCGGATTGCTCCTGGGTGCCCAGGATGCCGGCGATCACCGGGCCGCGGTTGATGCCGATGCGGATTTCTATTGGGGCCCCGAGCTGTGCGCGCGCGATTTCAGCAAACTCCGAGGCAGCTTGTTGCATGTCGATGGCGGCGCGTACGGCCAGTTCCGCATCGTTCTCGTGGGCGATCGGTGCGCCGAAGACTGCCATCAGGCCGTCGCCCGTGAATTTGTCGACCAGGCCGCCATAGTGATGGACACAGGCAACCAACCGCGAGAGCAGATCGTTGATCAGGCTAAAGACAGCCTCAGCATCCAGCGAGACAGAGAGCTGCGTAAAGGCGACGGCGTCGAGAAAGAGGACGGTCACCTCGCGCCGCTCGCCGCGCAGTCGTTCCTGGTCGTGCAGTATGGCGTCGGCGACAATGGGCGGGATGAATCTGCGGAGGCGGTCGATCACCATGTCGCGATCGGCCAGGTCGGCTTTGAGTTGGGCGACAGTCTCGTCGGCCTGGGCCCCGGATACGTGGCGTGACGGCTCAGCTCCGTCAGGGGCTGGCTGAGGATCTGCTGATGCTAGCTCTTCACGTCTGTCGCTCTTCATCATTGCGCTCGCTGTCTGCTCTCGGTGCGGTCATGGTTGGCTGGGTCACCATCGCACTCAGGCTGAATTGTATCATAGGTATCGGGGAATAGTCAAAAAGAAGTAAGAAGTAAGAGGGAGGTCGGACGGAGGCCCACCTCCTTGGCAGTTTCGGCCTTTGTGTACAGTTGCTATGTGGGGACTTTGGCCACAACTGCTGAGTGGGGCACTGGCGCAATTGGAGTTCCGCCGGAAGATGCTTGACGTGGGTTGGGCTACAGGTTACAATTCGAACATGACAAACGAACCAGTGTACACATACCCACGCAGACGATGGATCCGCTATGCTATCCAGGGAATCACTCGGGTTCTGTTCCGAGTCATCTCAGACTTCAACGTGATTGGTCGGGAGAATTTCCCCAAGGACGGCCCGTTGTTGGTGGTAGCCAATCATTTCAGCTTCCTCGATCCTGTCGCGCTGTTGACAGTTGCGCCATATCCCATCGAGTTCGTCGGGGGCTTCAAGACGCCCAATGCGCCTGACAATGTGGGCTGGCTGCGCAAGCTCTGGGGCTACTACCCTGTCTATCGCGGCACCGGGTCGCAGATTGCGTTCCGGGCTGCGAAGGCTGTTTTTAGCCATCAGGGCGTGTTGGGGATCTTCCCGGAAGGCTCCAGCGCCCACGCGATCCTGCGACCGCCGCGGGGGGGGGCTGCCTTCATGGCGGCGCGGAGCAACGTGAGCATCCTCCCCGTGGGACTGGACGGTTTCACCGATGTCTTCCCGGCGTTGCGCCGTGGCAGGCGTGCGCGTGCGACTGTGCGGATCGGCAAACCCTTCGGGCCGGTCTCTGCACCAGGACGGGGTCGCGGCCGCCGAAAGCGGGTGGACGCGATCGGTCACGAGATCATGCGGCGGATCCGCGATCTCCTTCCACCTGAGCGGCACGGTCATTACTCGGATGATCCTGCCATCCGTGCGGCGGCGCAAGGGACCGAGTATTACCCGTGGGATGAGGAGCCGGAGGGTTGAGAGGACGGATTGTCATCCGTCCTGAGCACGCTCAGGGTTGATCGCTCCTGGGCATGGGGTGGGGTGCCGGGTGTGTCTGTGTTTACAGCCCCCCGCTGTGGGGAGCTTCTGAGGGATCTCTGACCAAGTGAGAGGAGTCGAGAGATGGCAAGTTTAAGTCTGGAGGAGAAGCAGCTGCGCCGCAAGCGTCGGGCCTGGTACATGTACGACTTTGGCAACTCGGCCTACGCCGCTGTGGTGTTGCTCGCGGTCTACTCTGCCTACTTCAAGGGGCAGGTTGTGGGTGGGGCTATGGGG
>JAGHDT010000167.1 GCA_021159805.1 Anaerolineae bacterium | reverse complement strand
GTCCACGATGACAATCCCCTGCTTACGCAACCGGTCGTGCCAGGCAGCTACATCGCGCACCTCAAGGCTGAGACCGACGTTGGCGGGCTTTGAGCGACCGGTTGCCTGACCCTTGAGATCCAGAATCTCAATCACCATCTGTCCCATCGCCTTGCCGGGCGAGAGCAGGGCTCCTACGCTGTCCGGACGCTTCCAGCTGCTGATGGAACGCATCTCCAGCACATCGCGGTAGAAGCGCATCATCTTGTCAAAATGGCGCGTCTGGCGCACCACCCTTACTGACAGAACTTGCATACCACCCCCCTATCTTGCATAGTATTCACTTCGTTAGGAATTCGATCAAAATGCGGTTCACCAGTTCCGGTTGCTCGAGGTGCGGGACATGCCCTGCGCCTTCGATAGCGTGGACCTCGGCGTGCGGCAGAGCAGCACGCACCCGACTGCTGATGGCGAACGGCACCGTCTTGTCGTTCTCCCCCCACACCAGCAGCACCGGCCGCGGGTTCTGGCCCGCCCGCACATAGGCGTCCGCCATCGTCTGGATCGGGCCATGGCGAATCGTCGAAAGAAGCGCGCGCAGGAAACCGGGATACCGCATCTGCTCCATATACTGCCGTGCCAATGCCGGGAGCTGTTCGGGGGCGTGGAAGTCCTGCGACAGACCGGAGATCATCATGCGCTTGCCCACGGTCGCCATCGCGATCTCACCCAGCACCGGCACATCCAACAGCTTCATCACCGGTGGTGAGGACATCGGGAAACCTGCCGGGTCAAAGAGGGCCAGACGGCGCACCAGCCCCGGATAACGATCGGCGAAGCCAATCGAGACCGCGCCGCCCATCGATAGCCCGACTATATCCACCGGCGCCAGCAGACCCAACGCCTCGATCAGGTCCCCTAGCTGGCGCGCAAAGAGGTCGATATCGTAGGTCGTGCGCGGACGGTCCGAATACCCACGACCGAACATGTCGTAGCGTATCACAGGGATACCGACCCGAGCCAGCCCCGTAAAGGTGGGCTCCCAGACGAAGCTGGGCACGGAAAAGCCGTGCACGAGGACAACCGGCGTCTGGCCGTCGCCATCGGCGCCAGTTCCAACATTCGAGGTCTCGTAGTAAGTTACGCCACCGGGCAGGGAGACAAAGTCTCCGGGCGCAGCAGCCCGCGCAGCAGCATCCAGTCTCCGCACAGTTGTTCTCCCCCAAGAAGAAGTGGTCAGGTTACTCGGTTTCCCTCCTTAGCTTATCGTGGTTCCGACAGGAGTCCATCCATCCACGTGCGCACGCTGACGCCTGCCGACGCAGTGCGCGCCAACAGCTCTTTGTGGCGCCTTCCCCAGCGATAGAGGCTGGCGGGTGGTAGCAGCACACACTGGTGTCAGAGGCAGGCTGTCAGCCAACGCTTCACAGGGGTGTGCGCATCACCAAGGTATGCGCAGGTGCGGAGGATCTCGTTCTTGGGATCGAAGCCCAGATCGATATGTCCCAAATCCAGCAGCAGGAAGTGCATCGGAATCCCTCGTAACCAACCATCAAGACCCAGTGCGTAGCCGAAGAACAGCCGGCCCAAACGCGTGCTCTCTGTGTGAGGTCGGCGTGTAGGTAGTTCCCATTGGAGTGTGCCGATACCGTGAATCCACCGTTCGACGCGGCGAAAGGCGCTGGCGAACCCTCTGGGTTCGTGATGGCAATCGGAGAGCTCGGAGACACAGTCGGCAACATGGCAACTCACGACATAGATGCCGCGTTTGTGGTTGTCCTCGATCGTCGCCAAATGCGTTTTATATACCTTGTCATAGTTCGGGACGATCGGCGGGAGACCGACCAGCGCAGATATCTGCGCGTCCAGCGCCTTGCCGGCCTTACCCTCATCAAAGCATTCATGGAAGATCTCATCGCGGTCCTCGGTCTGTTTAGCGAAGAACCGGAATGGCAGCAACATCCTTGACAGCATCAGTCGCTGGATCTCTGTCAGGTCATCTCGAGACCCCAACCAGCTATAAGCGCGCTCGATGAACCCTTGCGCAAACGGATGGCGAGCGACAAGGTCCGCTTGATCCTGTCCGTCCAGATATGCGCCCATGACATCCTCGATCACACGCATGCTCTCACCCTGGCGCGGCTGCGTCGTACGTCCGTTGCGGCAGAGCCAGCATCCGTTGTGAAAGGCGGGGGACGGCAGCTTGCCGGTCCCGATAGCGTTCAGCAGCTCATCGATCGTGACCGGTATCCCGTTGTCGCACCCCACCAGACTCCCGATGTGGGCCCGGATCGCCCGCGTCTCATCATCCAGCGGGCCAAGATCAGCCTGCATCCGGTTGATGGCCCGGATCTCGTCATCCCATTTGTCCTCGGTGGTGTGAGCAAAGCCCCATAGGGAATAGCGCATTGCCACGTTGCCAGCATCATCGGCAAAGTGGACGAGGTGACCGTCAGAGGCATCGACGGCACTCAGCTCCGCCTCGCCGCTGTAGGTCGCCTCAAAGCCAATCGGCACCAGTTCATAGGGCACGAAGTCCCCAAGCTTGGGATCATCACTCGAGATGGCATACTCCTTTCAATGCCGAAGCAGTTCAGGTAATCAATTCTACCCCAACCGCATTCGCGCCATCAGCACCGGCGGGATCTCGCTGAAGTTCCCGCCCCACGAGAGCCCGTTCTTGCCGGATGGATGATCCGGCGAGAAGCCGGGCTCTTCCAGCGCGTCCATCACAAACCCGGCCTCGAAACAGATACCCAACAACGTCTGCAACGACCGGTGGAAATAGACCTGAGCCCGGGGCTGACCACGTAGCGCTGCTCCCCGGCGCGCGACAGGGCCCAAGTAGCCGTAGACCTTCATCGCGTAGGTCGTGACGATCTCGCCATCACGGTCCTCCTGCTCGGCGGTATGCGTCGTGCTGGGGTTGTTGAAACACGGGTGCATCAAAGAGAAAACGAGGCGCCCACCGGGCTTGAGCAACTGCGACAGAGCCTGCATCAATGGTCGGATGTCCGAGATGTCGAAGAGCGCCATCTGACAGATCGCCGCATCGAAGGATCGCGGACCCAGCGTCAAGAGCGCGGCCTCATCCGTGGCATCGAGAACGTGGTAGGTGATCGACGCTTGGCCCTTGGTCCGGACTCGCGCCCGCTCGATCAGCGCCGCCGAGAAGTCGAACGCCACGACCTCGGTACCCAATACCGCCAGACGGCGTGCGTAGAGGCCGTTGCCGCACGCCGCGTCCAGCACGCGCTCGCCGCGCGCCAGGGCCAGCATCCGTTCGGTGGCCGGCCAGATCAGATGGTTGACGAAGTCATTGCCCTCGCCGATACGATCATCCCAATAGGCGGCGTTAGTCTCCCAAGCCTCGTGGGTCTCCGCGTGAGCAGATGCCGGATCATCCAGGTCTCGTTTGCCGAAGTTGCCCATCCGCCGACTCCTTCATCCATATAGTCCAATTGAACGGAGCCAGTCCATATCCCAGACAACGCCAAGCCCCGGGGTCTCAGGACAATGCACATAGCCCTGCGAATCCACAGGAACTATGTCCTCAAAGCCCACCTGGAAGCCGGCCGGCTGCCAGAACGGGCCGTCGTCCATATACTCCAGCCAAGGGGAGTCGCCGAAACACGCGGATAGGTGAAGGCCGATCATAAAGCCGATGCCGCTCTTCCGATGGTGGTAGATCACCTGCACACCCGCCGCCTCGGCCATCGCGCGGATCTTGAGCATGTCGGTGGGCGTCCCGCTCACGATAGGATCGGGCTGGATAATGTCGTAGACGCCGCGGCGGAGCAGCTGCCAGAAGGCTTCCGGTCCCAGCTTGCCCTCGCCACCGGCGATCGGAATCGGCGAGCGCTCGCGCAGCCGCACACCGTCGTCCTCCAGCACATAGGGCAGCGGCTCCTCCAGATAGAAGACACCTAACCCTCCCAGGAGCCGGGCCGTCTCCTCGGCACGGGCCAGGTCCCAATGGACGCCGGGAGCACTGGCGTCCGGACCTTTCCCGGCCTGGTTGGCGTCAACCATGATCTCCATCTTGTCACCCACGGCATCCCGCACCGCCTGGACAAGAGCGATATCCCCGGCCACCGTCTCGGCGGAGAGCCGCAGTTTCACGGCGTGATACCCCTGCGCAAGATAACGCCGACAGTCCTCGGCGCGCGCCTCCGGCGACCGTCCATGCTGAACCGTGCTGGCATAGACCAGTACCTTGTCACGCGTGCCACCCCACAGCCGGGTGAGCGGCGCACCCACGGCCTTGCCCACTATGTCCCAGAGGGCGACGGCGATGAAGAAGAACCGGCCGCGGTCACGGACACTGTGCAGAAACGCTGTATGCGCCGCCATATCCATCACCGGCTTACCTACGAAGTAGGCCGCCACCAGGCCATCGATGTCTTTTGCACGCGCGGGCAGTCCGGGTGTGTAATCGCCGTCCATCGATATGCCGAAGAGACCCGCATTCGTCTCGACCCGCACGACCACATAGTCACGCGTCGTGATGCGCTGTGAGGGATTCCAAGGTGGGATCAGACCAACACTGAAGGGCACATCGCGCACCTCGACAGCCTTGATGTCCGTGATGATAAGTTGTGTCAGATCCATCCGTGTCTCCCTACATAGGTTGCTGGTGACGACCCTCCCGCAGTTCATCAACCGTCAGGAAATCCTCGTCGCGAAAACCCATCTCACGTGCCCAGCTAAGGG
>JAGHDT010000258.1 GCA_021159805.1 Anaerolineae bacterium | reverse complement strand
GCTGGTCGCAGCCCTTAGCGTCTCGTTCGTCATCCTGCTGGCCCGGCTGCCCGTGCCCGATTGGATAGGGCGCAATCTCTTGGAGCGGCTGGGATACCTGTTCGATGAATTCTCCTATAGCGATCTGGGGCCGGGAATGTTGGCGATGAGCATCCTGTTGGGCATCTGTGCCTGGATCGCCTTGGTCATCCGCGCCATCCGCCGGAAAGAAGCGGTACGCGGCACGGCCCTGGGCCTGATGTTGCTCTACTTCGTCGCTTTGCTCCTGCTGCTCTTCCTCGGCCCGCAGCTGGCGTTCAATCCGCCGGAATGGGCGGCGATTCTCCTGGTGTTGGCCGTCTTCCTGCCGCCGCTGGCCTGCCTGGTGTGGGCCGCCGGTGAGGCGTGGCAACGTCGCCCCTGGCCGGCGCTGGGAACCTTTGCCCTGGTTGGGTTGACCCTGGGCCTGCCGCTGTTTGGCTTGCAAGGATTGAGTGACGTTGGAGCGCATACCCTCGGCGTGCAGCAAATGGGGCTGGATGCGCCGGGTAGGGGCTGGGCTAACGAGGGCGATGTGATGGTTGAGGAAGTCGTCATCACGGCGCAACCCTTAGCAGTGCCTACCGAGGCTCCTATGGAAAAATCCGCGGAAGCTCCCGCGCCCGTCGCTGGCGCTGAGCCGTCCCCTGCCCAGCCCCAGGCTCCACGCTTGCGCCAGCTCTTCGGCGAGACGATGGCCTGGCTGCCCGAACTCGTCACCAACGACACGGGCGAGCTGCACGTGGACTTGCCGCTCTACGATAACATCACCACCTGGCGGCTGACCGCGCTCGCCCACTCGCAGGATGGACGCTTAGGCGCGACGACCACCGGTCTGCGCGTTTTCCAGGACTTCTTCGTGGACTTTGATCTACCTTATGCCATGACCCAGCACGACGAGGTCGCCCTGCCCGTGGCGGTCTACAACTACCTGGAGCAACCCCAATCCGTCAGGCTGGTGCTGGAGGAGGAATCCTGGTTCGAGTTGCTCGACGAGCCGGAGAAGACGCTCCTCATCGGCGCCCACGACGTCGAAGTGGTGCGCTTCCGCATCCGGGTGACGGCGACGCAGGGCCGCTATCGCCCCATCGTCTGGGCCTACGGCGAGCGCATGAGCGACGCCACCACCGCCACCCATGACGTGCTCATCACGCCCGACGGCAAACCCTTCGAGAGCACCTGGAGCGACCGGCTCGGCCCGGAGGTGCTCCACACGGTACGCATCCCCGACGCCATCATCCCCGGCACGACCCAGGTCGAGGTGAAGGTGTATCCCGGCATCGTCAGCCAGCTCGTCGAGGGGATGGACGCCATTCTACAGATGCCCTACGGCTGCTTCGAGCAGACCACCAGCACGACCTATCCCAACGCTTTGGCTTTGGATTACATGCAGACGACCGGTCAGACCGCGCCGGAGGTACAGCTGAAGGCCGAGCAGTATCTCAACTTAGGCTACCAACGCTTGACGACCTTCGAGGTGCCGGGTGGGGGGTTCTCCCTCTTCGGCGATAATCCGCCCGACCGGATGCTCACGGCCTACGGGCTGATGGAATTTACCGACATGGCCCGCGTCTTCCCCGTGGACGCCGACTTCATCGCGCGGGCGGCTCGCTGGCTGATAGCGCAACAGGATTCCGACGGCTCCTGGGAGAACGACCGCGGCCTGGTTCACGAGAGCACCTGGCAGAACTTGGGTAACGATCGCGTGCCGGTCACGGCTTACTTGAGCTGGGCCTTGATCCACGCGGGCTACGGTGACGAGGCGGCGACGCAAAGCGGGCTGACCTACGTCCGCGAGCACGCCCACCAGGTCGAAGACCCCTACGCGCTGGCGCTGGTCGCCAACGCTTTAGTCGCCGCTGACCCCGAGGCCGATTTCACCCAGCAGACGTTGGAGCGTCTCGCGGCGCTGGCGACGGTGGAGGGAGACGCGGCGTGGTGGCAGAGCAACATCGCCACGATGATGGGATCGCAGGGCCAGACCAACTCGGTGGAGACGACGGCGCTGGCCGCCTACGCCTTCCAAGTCGCCGGCACACATTCCGACCTGGCGAACAAATCGCTGACATACCTCATCCAGCAGAAAGATCCCCAGGGGACGTGGTACTCAACGCAGGCGACGATCCTCGCGCTGAAGGCGTTGCTGCTTTCAGTGACTGGTGGTGGAGAGCAGGCCGCAGCGACTGTGACGGTCACTTTCGATGGCGGGCGCGCGCGGACAGTAGAGGTCACGCCAGAGAACTACGACGTGGTACACATCCTCACCTTCGACGACGTCACTCCCGGCGCGCACGACGTGCGTCTCAGCGTGGAGACCGCCGGCGGAGGGGAGTCGCCCAGCCTGATGGCCCAGGTCACGACGCGCTACTACCTCCCGTGGTCTGACACGCTCCACATCGAGCCGGGACAGGGGCCGTTAGACATCGCCGTGGCTTACGACCGCACCGCACTCGCGGTGGATGATGTCGTGCAAGTCAAGGTCACAGTCACGTTGAACGAACCCGGAACCGTGGACTGGGCGCTGGTGGACTTAGGGATACCGCCCGGCTTCACCGTTCTGCCGGAGGGGCTGCAGGCCCGCATCGCTCACGACTCGGATCTGCCGGAGGACGCCGTTGTGGGGCGCGTCAAAAAGTTCGAGTTGACGGGGCGACAAGTGCTCGTGTACCTCCAGAACCTGCCCCACGGAGAACCGCTCACCTTCACCTACCAGCTGCGGGCGCGCTTCCCGGTGAAAGCGCAGGTTCCCGCGTCGCAGGCGTATGACTACTACAATCCCGACACCCGTGGCGAGCAGCAACCCGTGTTGCTGGTTGTGGAGGCGGGGGACTGACTTTTAGACCTCCAGCTTCACCAGACCTCCGAGGTTTTGAAGACTTCGGAGGTCTCGGCACGGCGATAAGGGATATGCAAGTAATTAAACCTCCCCTTTCGCAATGCTCAACGCAGAGAGGCAAAAGATGCAACGCCAAGGTGCAAGGGCGCAAAGTTTTATTTGGTTTTCTCTGCGACTCTGCTGC
>JAGHDT010000092.1 GCA_021159805.1 Anaerolineae bacterium | reverse complement strand
GTCTATGCTGTGGCTGCAATGCTCACGACACGCTGGCCTGCGGGCGGCTGATCCTGCGAGGCTCACTCTGCTCGGGGGAGCCGCACTGGGGTGCGGCGTTCCCAGGAGCTGGTCTGCGGGTCGCTGATCCTGTGAGGCTCACTCTGCTTGGGGGAGCCGCACTGGGGTGCGGCGTTCCCAGGAGCTGGTCTGTGGGTCGCTGATGCTGTGGGTTTCACTTTGCTTGGGGGAGCCGCACTGGGGTGCGGCGTTCCCAGGTGCAGGTCTGCGGACCGCTTGCCGTGTGGGCGTCATTCGCCATCCGTTCCCTCGCCGGTGAAGGGCACAAAGATGACGCCCCCCATATTCTCCGCTCGCAGCTCGCCGTTTTCGTAGGCGAAGCGCCACAGGCTCTGGTAGCTGCCGGGTGGGCCGATCGGGATGACCAGCCGTCCGCCCTGCGCGAGCTGTGCCACCAGCGGCTGCGGTAGATGGTCCGGTGCCGCGGTCACGATGATGGCGTCATACGGTGCATGCTCGGGCCAGCCGTAGTAGCCGTCGCCCTGGCGGGCGGCCACCTGGCTGTAGGCAGGCGCCTCCAATCGCTCTGCCGCCAGTTCGGCGAGTTCAGGCACGATCTCGATCGTGAAAACCTCAATCCCCGCCAGCTCTGCCAAAACGGCGGCCTGGTAGCCGGAGCCGGTGCCGATCTCCAACACCTTTTCCCCGGGCTGGAGATCCAGCAATTCCGTCATCCACGCGACGATGTAAGGCTGTGAGATGGTCTGCCCGTATCCGATGGGCAGCGGATGGTCCTCATAGGCCTGACTGAGGTAGGCTGCCGGCACAAATTCGTGGCGTGGCACTTTCCGCATCGCTCGCAGGACGCCGGCATCCGTGACGCCGCGCGACTCGATGGTCTCGGCCATCATAGCTTCGCGAATCTCCTGATATGGATCTTGCGTCGACAGCGTCGCTGTCTCTGTTGCGCGCAGAGCTTCTGTGGCCTGCGTCGTGGGTACGGGTGTTGTCTCCCTAGCGCGCAAGCTGGGCGTAGGCGTCGTGCTCAGGGGAACTGTTGGCTGGCCGGTCGTGCACGCTGTCAGTAGGAGCGCCAATATCAGTGTCTTCCATCGTCTGTTACCCACGGTTTCTCCTCTCGTTGGTAGGGCGCAACCGCCGGCTTTACCTCCGGTGGGCTTCGGATCAGAGACGTGGTCTAGACTTCCGTATGCGTGACTACGTAGTTGCGTGGTGAGGGGCTTCGATGTGATTCTCTGGTCCCACAAGCACAGTTTACCTGCTGCACGACTGTGGGCAAGCGCCTGTGCCAGGAGTGTCGCGTTTGGGGTCGAACTGCATCTCGGCTATCATTCTGAGAGGGCAAACTAGGCAACCTTGCTGGGCGACCACGCTGGCGAGGGATCTTGTCAAGCGAGCGCAGCGCCTCGCCCGACCGCAGGATCCCTCGCCAGCGCGCTTCGTCAACGAACACACCTTGGCAACCCTCTCGGGATGAGAGCCGGGTCTGAGACCTGGGACACGCGTGATGATTCTGATGCTAGTGTCCCTGTGCCGGATCTGTCACTTGACGCAGGGCGGTGAGTTGTCTATAATGATCGCGATAATGAGTGAGCGCTCATTTATTGAGCGCTCACTCAAGAAGGGTGATGCCATGGATGACCCACAACTCGGAGGCACGCTCAAGGATCGCCGCCAGCGTCGCATTGATCGCCGGCGACGTGAGATCATCGATGCCGCAGTCAAGATCATCGCCGAACAGGGGTATGCCAACACAACAACCAAGGCAATCGCGGATGCTGCTGATATAGCTGAGGGCACACTCTACAACTACTTCAAGAGCAAACGCGCTATCCTCCTGGGCATCCTACAACAATTCCAGCAGGAGCCCGACGAGCTTCTCGACGAGGTCGAGAGTTCGGAGGGGGCCGCGGACCCGGTGGTGATCGTGGAATGGGCGCTCAGTCTGTTGCTCGCACGGCTGCCGTTCACCCGTGTCTTGCTGGCTGAATCTTGGAGGGATGATGATCTTCTGCGTGAGTATGCTACAGGACGCGTCATGGTTGTTTACCGGAGCGTTAAGTCGTTTCTTGAAGGACAGATGAAGAGCGGCGCTTTTCGCAGCGTGGACCCGGACTTGGCCACAAAGATGGTGCTGGGAGTCTGTCTGGCTCCGTTTTTGCCGGTGATGCGTGGGGTGGCGGAGCCGCCTTCGTCCGAAGAGTTGCATACTATGGCTGTGGCTGCTGTGGACTTGATGATGCATGGACTGGAGGCCTGATAGATCTGTGTGGGAACGGATTTGGGCTGTTCTGCAGAAGGAGTTTATTCATATCCGAAGGGATCGCCAAACTTTGGCGATGATGCTGCTTATCCCGCTGATGCAGTTAGTGCTATTCGGCTATGCCGTGGATATGAATGTCGATCACATCGCAACTGTGGTGGCGGACCAGAGCCTTGATGTCGCCAGCCGGTCGTATCTGGAAAGCATCGAGAACTCCGGCTATTTTGACATTATTGAGTATCTGGCTGATGAGGATGCTGTCATCGCTGCCATCGATGCGGGTCGTGCCCAGGCCGGGATCGTGATCCCGCCGGACTTCGCGACCCGCGTCGAGCAGAGACAGGCACAGGTGCTGTTTCTGGTGGATGGGTCGGATCTCTTCACGGCGCAATCCGGCTATGCAATGGCGACAACGATCGCTCAGGCCCATTCTTCCGATGTGATGATGCGACGTATCGAACGTTCTGGGCTATCGTCGTTCTCCACGATGCCACTGGAGGGCCGGCTCCGCGTTCTCTATAATCCGGACATCAACCAGGTGTGGTTTGCCATCCCCAACATCGTAGCGATGGTCCTTCAAACCCAGAGCATCCTGATGACGGCTGCGGCGGTGGTGCGGGAGCGGGAAATGGGCACAATGGAGCAACTCCTCGTGACCCCCATTCGACCGTGGGAGTTGCTTGTGGGCAAGATCGTGCCCAATGTGTTTATCGCACTGACTAATGTACTAAGTGTGGTGGCTGCCGGCCGATTCTTGTTTCACGTGCCTTTCCAGGGGAGTTTCTGGTTGTTCTTTGCGCTGTCTTTTCTGTACGTTTTCTCAGGACTTGGCCTTGGAT
>JAGHDT010000615.1 GCA_021159805.1 Anaerolineae bacterium | reverse complement strand
TTCCACCCCGCCTTGGGACCCGGGTGCGGGGGTGGTTTCCCAGGGTTTCGACGGAGACGCCGTAAGATCCGGCGAGTTTCTCGAGCGGGATATCGCGCAGATTCACCTTGCGCACAGTGTAGTCCAGCGCTGCCGCCCAGGCCCCTGGTTTCGGTATTCTTAGAGCTTCTTCCCCAAGTGCGATGCGGAACTCCACCCACATTTGAATGGAGGCACCAATCATTTCGATTGGCATCTGAGCAGCCATCATCTTGTCGGTTAGGTACGCCTCCACCGCATCCATACCGCTGGCAAAGAGTTGTTCAATCCTGCCTGCGACCTGCGATTCGGGTGCCAGGCGCAGGTAGTTGGCCAGAGACCGCAACGCGCGATCAAACTTTCCTGCTCGCGAAAGTACCTGGGCAAATCTCAAGTGATAGGCGGCATTGTTGGGCTGCAACGTGACAGCGTTCGTCAGTCCGTCGACGGCGTCGTCTATATCCCAACGCTCATAGGCAGCGATGGCTCCATCGTAAATGGCTTGTGCCCTGCGTCGTTTGGCTGCACTTGCTTGCGCCGGATCACTCATCGCGACCTCCAGAGACGTGGGTGAGTATAGACTGCAGTCGGCAGTATAGCACCGACACAGGACGCGCCAATCAAGTCTCAAATCCCTACTGGTTGTCTACCACCAGCGCTTCGCTGTCACCTCTACGCCCCACGAGGTCAGCAGGTCCTGGACTTCGTCACTATGGTGCTCGTCGACGATGGCCAAGTCGTGCGTATCGGGCAGTGGATGCAGCCAGCGATGCAGCATCGGTTCCGCATTGCGGAGTTCCTCCAGTGATCCTGCCCGCTCGAACCGCAGCAGCCGGACCTGGGATATGTGTCCCCCACCGTAGTGGTTGGACCATGCTTTCAGCTGCTTTTGCCAATGGTCGGTCAGGCTTTCCCCGGTCATTTCCGTGATCGTGGCGATAATGTCCAGGGCATCCATCCCTGTCGCAGCGGCGTTCTGTGTGCTTTCCTCAGTCAATCGCCAGCGCCCGCTGTGGGGTTCGGCGAAGCGGCGCAGCGCGCCTGTCACATAGATACTGGGCACGGTGGCTCTTGTCCCCAACTCGTTGTCGTGCCATCGCAGGCTGTTGCCGAGATCCACCTTGGCGCCCTGTGAATGAGCTGTCAGGATCTCGAGCTGGCGAAACCGGGTCTGCACACCGTGTTGATCCTGCGGATGGAGAAAGGCTGTGCAATCGTCGAGCCGGTGCAGCTTAGTTCCCAAGATGGGATCATCCAGCAGTTGCTGAAGAAACTCCGGCGTATCGACCTGCAGGAGACTGACCTGCCGCCGCAGCACAATGCGCTCGTATTGCCGGTGCCATTCCGCCAAAGAGCGCTGTACATTCTGCGGCGCGGGCTGCCCGGTTGCTTCTTCGAGATAGGTCAGGATGGTTGCCGCGGTCTCTTGTCTTTGGAAAGCCCAGTAGGCCTCATCACGTGTGACGCGGTACGTGACCACGCTGTCATCGGTCTTCTCGTGTTTGGCGAACAGCTCCAGGTTCATAAGGATGCCCAAAGGGACGGGACCAAGTGCCAGCATCTGAAAGTCCGGCTGTAGTATGACCTGCCATGGTTCTCCGGAAAGGGCGCCGGCGGCTGGTCGGTTGGCGTAGTAGTCGCGCACCAAGGGGACGACGCGGAATGCAATGAGTTCGCGCTCCGCCTGTTCTGTGCCGCTCGTCGCATAGCCCAGATCGACAATCCCCAGGGCTCCGAGTTCTTCCAGCACGCTCTTGGTGACGTGCCATTCGACGTTGCGCAGATTGTCACCGATGTCACGGCGGTAACTCTCACCGTACCATCGGAGCGAACCGAGTAACACTTGTAGACGCGCCTCCCCCAGTGCCAATGTGCCCGGCTCGTCTCCGGTCACCAGACTGTGATAGAGTGATACAGAGAGCCACCCTATCCCCGCTACTTGGCCTAGCATCGCGACGATCTGCTCGCGGATCTGGCTGACGGGCTGCAATGTCAGCCCGTCGAAGTATCCGAAAATGGGTCCCTGCGTGGGAGTATTGGGGATCTCGGTTGCGAGTCGGGTATAGGCGCGCAACAGGTTGGGAAGTTTTCCCAATGGTTTGGCGATCCAGAAGAGTGTTGCTGCACTGCTCTCAACAGCTGTGAAGTCCGTGTCGTCGACGATCACCAGGTTCAGGGCCTGCAGCATAGCGCAGAGCCGACCTATGTGGTCGAGACCGGTGTCCTCATCCAGGCTGAGCGCCCCTGTCAATCTGCGCCGATCCCGTTTTCCCATCTTGCCAGACTTGAGCAGCCTGGCGGGGTGTCGCCGGAGTTCCGCCCAGATGAAGAAGAGCTCTCGGAGATACCGCCTCAGGTCTGCCGAGCGGATATCTATCGGCGGCAGGTTCCGTAACCTTGCTTCGTCGACCTGTGGGCTAGGCGGAGACAAGATACCGGTAGGCAGCACCGCACGTACCTCTGGGGCGATTCCCAGCTGCTGCACGCTGTCCAGTCTCCGAAGCGTCGAGCCCCCACTCGGTTCGGTGAGGTTCACGACCAAGCCTTTTCGCATCAGGTGCAGGAGGACATCCTGAATTCTGGGCAGGTGCGTGGTCGCAGACTGGTCCTCTGTCGCCACCAAACCGGCGAGGATGAGCGGCAACGCGATATTGCGAGGTGTTGTGTCATCTTGAGGTCCTCTTTTCAGGATGACGGCGAGAGCGGCGCGTTCGGCTTCACTCAGGGACCGGATGAATTTCTCGGATCGCGCAATCTGTGGAATCAGGCGGCTGAGCTTGCCAACGAGCCACCCCTTGCGCGCCGGCTGACGATCGGTACGAATGGCCAAGGTATCGGCGATTTCCTGGAGCGCGCTGATGTGGTAGTTCTCCAGCGATGTGCTCAAGCGCTCCATACTATGGCGTCTCCTTCGGCATATAGCCCTGTCGCGATAGGTTGCTCAGGAGCTGATCGACATCCTCCGGCTCGAGTAATACTGTTTCCGGCGTGAGTACACTGGTGATAGCGGCCCGGAGGCTGGGCAGAGAGAGCTGCAGCTCCTGCATCGTCAGTGCGTCGCGCGTCTGCAGCATGGCCAGCGGAGGGTATATCCGAACGCGACCGTAGCGGCGCCACCAGTACAGCCACCAGGCGCGGATGTCCGGGAGGGGTTCGAAGCCCACACACGCCTGCCAGTCGTCGGTCAGGGTGTTGGGATCCTCTCCATTTTCGAAGGCACGATACAATTGGTCTAGGTCAAGGTTGTAGCGAACGCGCGATCTTGAGATGCCTGCCGGCTTGGTCCACCGGAGCACAAAGGTCATGAAGTCCGGGGGCACCGGCGTTTCGACCTCCAGGCTCGGCCCGCTTTCGACGAAGCGTAAGGCTTCTCGGTGCAGTTGCGGCGAAGCCTCTAGTGTGACCTCGGTCACCCGCCCCCATTGCAGGTCTTGCAGCCCGCGGAGCCGCAGCACACGAACATCGTCTAGAGAAGGACCTACGTCGACCAATCCCAGGGCGCGCAAGGGACCTGTGACCATACTCACCACGGCTGCTTCAAGGAATGCCGACCATCCCCCTTCGATGTGTTCGAGCTGCAAGCCTACGAGATAGCGGTGGCTTTCCATGTTGGGGAAGAGTCTTTGTAGCCAGGCACTTAGATCGCTCAGCTCAATCCAAGCGTCGTCGGGCAGGAAGGATAGGACCTCAAGCAAGACCTCGCGCAGTGCCGGGGCACTGACGCGCACAGAATCATCGAGGGACATGAGCCCCCAGTATCCGTGGTAGGCGCGTGCTACGGAAACAGTGCCGGCGCGCCACAGTGGCCACCACGCCGCCCAGTGGCTGACCGTAGAGTACAGCCTATAGATGGCATACAGCTGCCGTCCTGGCGGCGCCGTCAGCCACTCTTGTACCAATCCGCCATCAATCGTCAGTGGGCTGCCCTCCCAGATCACGCCACCGGTCACCATCAGGTGGTAGAGAAGCTCGACCCACTCCCGCGATGCGCCGAGAGCCTCGGTCCATACCTGGAGTGCGGTGTCGTCAAGCGTGTGGTCCGGCGGCTGTAGGCCGATCAGGCGTTCCCTTTCGGCACTGGAATAAAGGGCCTGTGCATCCCTCGGGGTCGGTGGCCAGCAAATGGTCGATTGTGCATAGGGGTATTTGGGCGCCTGCCACCGCAGTCTGGGCCGCAGCTCGAAGGACTCGGACTGGAGCAGTCCCAGCATCTGTTGTATCTGTGTCAGCAGCTCATGTGGATCTGCAGCCGGGACGAAGTGCCTGGGTTCAGTGGTTGTGGGGATGTTGACGTGGAGGTGGGGTAGTCTCTGTCGTGTCCCGTAAGGGATGAGTGTACGGCCCTCTGCACCGCTCATCATCAGGTTGGCTTGGAGCAAGGGTGCAGTGACCCTTCTCAAGGGCTTCGGAAATCCCTGCCACAGGGCGTCAGCTGCGGGGTATGCGCTGTAGTTGTTGGTGTGGGATTGCAGCAGCAGATGTGTGAAATAGAGTCGCGATTCTTCTGGGAGGGTGGCTACAGCCTCTGTCAGCCGGCTCGGAGCCAGAAAGGCCTCCGCCAGTTGCCGTGCCAAGTCCAACCGGGTGCGTCCCTTGGGTTTCAGCCCCAAATCGGCGATCTGCTCGCGCAGATCTGCGACGCGCCATTCCATCTCCACCAGTTCCTCGACCATATCGGCGATGGGGTCCTGGGGGGTGAGGCGCCACAGGGGAGTGGTGTCATTGGGACTGGGAGGCGGTGGGGCTTGCCAGATGTATCCCCATTGGGGTTCCAGGGATGTCTTCGCTTCTCCGGTAGCTTCTGTTCGGCGCTGTTTCCCCATGTTCCTACGGCCTTGACCTCTGTAATGGCCCACACTAGGTTCTTTGCTGTGTGTGCGCCAGGGCGTCTGGGATTTCGTCTCCATACAGGATCAGGTAGCGATAGCCCTGCTCGGTCAAGAACCGCTGACGGTTGGCGCTGTAGTCCTGATCCACACTCTCGTTGGTGACGATGCTGTAGAAGTAGGCCTGGCGCCCATCTGATTTGGGGCGCAGAATCCGTCCCAGCCGCTGGGCTTCTTCCTGCCGTGAGCCAAACGTGCCGGATATCTGGATGGCCACGCTGGCATCCGGCAGGTCAACGGAGAAGTTGGCAACTTTGGAGACAACCAGGGTGGTGATCTCCCCAGATCGAAACTGCTCATACAGTCTCTCTCTCTCCGCCACCTTGGTCTTGCCCGTGATGATCGGATAGCCGTAGCGCTTGGCGATGTTTTCCAGCTGGCTCAGATACATACCGATGATGAGGACGCGGTCGCCCTGGTGATACGAGATCAGTCTGTCCAGGATCTCCAGTTTGTTGGAGTTGTCCGCCGCAAAGTGGTACTTCTGACGGCGTTCGGCCATCACGTAGGTCATACGTTCTTCCTCGGGCATATCGACTCGGATTTCATAGCAGATCGCCGGGGCGATCCAGCCCTGACGTTCCAGGTCGTGCCAAGGCACATCGTATTTCTTGGGCCCAATGAGCGAGAAGACGTCCTCTTCGCGCTGGTCCTCACGGACCAGTGTCGCGGTGAGCCCCAGGCGACGCCTGGCCTGAAGTTCCGCGGTGATGCGGAAGACGGGTGCGGGCAGCAGGTGTACCTCGTCGTAGATAATCAGTCCCCAGCCGCCGTTGGTGAAGAGGGCGAAGTGTGGGTACTGTTCCTCCAACGGCATACCTTTGGCGTTCTTGGTGCCGCGCTTGCGATGGGTCAAGATCTGATAGGTCGTGACTGTGACCGGACGGAGTTCCTTGCGCTGTCCCGTGTACTCGCCGATCATATCGGCCGGGATGGTGGTCTTCTCAATCAGTTCTTCTCGCCACTGGCGTGCTGCGACCGTGCTGGGCGTAAGAATCAACGTATTGGCCTGGACTTTGCTCATAGCCACTATGCCCACGATGGTCTTTCCCGCACCGCAGGGCAGCACCACCACGCCGGCGCCTCCAGCATCGGATCCATTGGCCCAGAAGATGTCGGCGGCGTCCTGTTGGTAACCTCGAATCAAGAAGGGCTCGCGGGCCAGCGAGATGTCGCGGAGTTCGAAGGGCAGTGGGACGCCCGGCAAGTAGCCCACAAGGTCCTCGGCGGGATAGCCGGCCTTGGTCAGCGCCTGCTTGACGTGTCCGCGTCGCGAGGCCGGGACCTGGATCGTATGCGGCCCCACCCGCTCTAGCAGGAAGGGCCGCAGATAACGGTTGCGCTCCAGCTCAATCAGCAGTAGGGGTTCATCGGAGACCAGGCGCAGCCGATCCTCGTCATAGGGATCACGGGTGAGCCGTACTCTGCCGTATCGCGCGATGGTGTCGCGGATCTCGAAGATGACGTTGTCCGGCAAGGGGTACTTGGCCAGATTGTGGAGGCCTGCAATGATCCCCTCGGCATCCAGTCCGGCAGCTGCCGCGTTCCAAAGGGAGAGGGATGAAATGCGATAGGTGTGGATATACTCTGGGCTTTTTTCGAGCTCGGCAAACCGTGCCAGGTGGTCGCGTGCCGTCTCATATTCTGGGCTATTGACCTCCAGAAGAACCGTTCTGTCTCCTTGTACAATGAGTGGGGCGTCAATCCTGTAGTTCATGTCCAGAGCATTCTACCCAACTGTATCACGTAGTCAATGCTTGTCTTTATGTTAGAATGTTCGGTGATACTCAGGCTCACGTTGGCGCTCAGCGCTACCAGAGGAGATTGACCTATGCGTCGTTTGATGGTGACGGGTGGTGCAGGCTTTATCGGTTCGAACTTCGTCCGCTATATGCTTCAAGCTCATCCGGACTACCATATTCTGGTCTACGACAAGCTTACGTATGCGGGCCGGCTCGAGAATCTGCAGGATGTGGCCGAGATATTCTCCGATCGCTACACGTTTGTGAGAGGCGACATCTGTGATGTCGCGCTGGTAGATAGCACCGTTGAAGCCCAGGACATCGACACAATTGTGAACTTCGCTGCGGAGACACACGTGGACCGGTCGTTGATGGAGCCGGGCTCGTTCATCCAGACCGATGTCTACGGTACGTACGTACTGTTGGAGTCCGCGCGCAAATTCGGTGTGGAGCGATATCATCAAGTGAGCACCGATGAGGTCTACGGTCAGGTCTTGGATGGGCGCTCTACCGAGGCGGATCATCTGGAGCCGCGCAGCCCGTATTCGGCGAGTAAGGCCGCGGGTGATCTGATGGTCCTGGCCTATCAGGAATCCTGGGGGTTGCCTGTCACGATCTCGCGGGGATCCAACAACGTTGGTCCTTATCAGTATCCTGAGAAGGTTGTGCCCTTATTCGCGACCAATGCGATAGACGAAGAGCCCCTGCCGGTCTATGGGGATGGCCAGCAGATGCGCGACTACCAGTATGTGCTCGATCACTGTACTGGTATTGACACTGTGCTGCATAAGGGGGTCTTGGGCGAGATCTACAACGTCGGCACCGGGGCGGAGATCACTAATATGATGATGACTGAGGTGGTGCTTGAGACCCTAAACAGGCCCAGGGCCCTGATCCTGCATGTCGCTGATCGTCCAGGTCACGATCGCCGCTATGCTCTCGATGTGAGCAAGTTGCGCACTCTGGGGTGGGAAAATCAGTATTCGTGCGTCCAGGCCGTTGAGAAGACGGTACGTTGGTATGCAGACAATGAATCCTGGTGGCGCCCTATCAAGAGCGGTGACACCTACAAATCCTACTATGCCCAGCAATATGGCAAGCGGCTCGAGGATGCCTAGGCGCTGAGCCGTGGCCACACCTGAAACTATCGCCGGTTTCCTTCTCAAGAGCGTCAACCGAGCGGTTCGCGACTTTGATCTTATTGTGGACGGCGATCGTATCGCCGTTGGCGTCTCCGGCGGCAAGGACAGCCGCACGTTGCTCGATCTTCTCACGCGCGGCGTCGATATTCGCGGCGATTATGAGGTGGTGGCCGTGCACATCGACGGCACCGGTGTGGGACTTCCCGACCAGACCGCGCGGCTTGAGCCCTGGTTCCGCGAGTTAGGTGTGGAGTACCTCATCAAGCCGCTGGAGGTCCCTGAGCAAGAGCCGTTACCCATGGACTGTTTTCGTTGTTCCTGGAATCGTCGGAAGGCACTCTTCTTCGCGGCTGACGAGCTGGGATGCAACAAAGTCGCGTTTGGCCACCACGCTGACGATGCTGCGGTGACGACGCTGATGAGTATGATGTACAAGGGCCAGGTTGAGACTCTGGAGCCACGGTTGGAGTTCTTTCAGGGACGCTTCTTGATGATCCGGCCCTTGATCACCCTGAGCGAAGCGGAGATCCGACGGTATGCCAAAGCCTGTGGATGGGTTTTCTCGCCTGAACTTGCGTGCCCGCGCGAGGGCAGTGCCCGGAGGGCCCAGATTGAGCAGTTCTTGGCGACCTTCCCCAGGAAGGAACGCGGCCAGATCCGCGCGAATCTGTGGCGCGTGGGCCAACAAAGTCACCGGGCCCAGGACGGTGAACCGGCGCTATGATATGAATGAAACGTCGCGTCGTGAGCACAAACTGCGCACGTTGAGCCGGTTTCTCTCGATGCTGTTGCGTCACCGTCCGGCGCGTTTCCCCGTTACTCTTGACGGTCAAGGCTTCACTCAGCTTGCCGCCGTGATGCGCATCCTGCACGCTCTCCCCAACTTCCGCTGGGCAACCCGAGAGGATATCGACGCTGTCATGGCGCTTCCGGGACGGGCGCGCTTCGAGGTGGTGCGGGATGAACGAGGGGCGCGGATACGCGCGCTCTATGGCCATACGGCGCTCCGCCTAGAGTACGAGCCCGTTGTCCCACCGGATGCGCTCTATGTCGCCGTCACGCCGGAGAGTCTGGTCGAGGTCGAGTGCCGGGGACTTGCTCCCACGGAGCTCAGCTATGTCCACCTGGCGGTCACGCCGGCGGAGGCCCGCCGTTCGGTGTTGCGACTCACCGCTACGCCGATGGTGCTCAGGGTCGATGCTGCCGTTGCTCACGCAGAGGGCCATGTCTTCTATAGTCCCACTGAGGGTGTTTACCTCGTCGAATCTCTCCCCGCTGAATATGTGACGCGGCTATAGTGGGAGGGTGTGTTTCAGAATGCGTGAGGGGCACGGTTCCCCATGCTCTGCAGCCGGAGTCACGGGGTCGCAGCTGCTTGCGTGACAGCCGGGGTTGATCCTGTTGAATCCACGCCAGCCGCCGTGTAACGGTGGAGATGCTGAGCTGCTGTTGTAACTGCAGCAGCTCAGGGTGATGACCAGCTCATTGCGGCGCTCCAAGTGCTGTGCCATCCACAGGAGATTGAGCGTCAAGCGCTCAGGACGAATG
>JAGHDT010000352.1 GCA_021159805.1 Anaerolineae bacterium | reverse complement strand
GCCTCAGTTCGTCGAAGCCGTGCGTGCCGCTGGGCCGTCGTTGGAGCTGCGCCGTGGCGAGATGTGCTCGCCGGAGCGCGCCCCTCTCTTGCCGGGCGTCTTCTCGGCACGCATGTGGATCAAGCAGCGCAACGCGGCCTGCGAGACACTGCTGACCCGCTGGACGGAACCTGTGACCGCCATCGCCGAGATCGCCGGCGCGCCCCTGGGCCTACAGGGACGGTCTGCGCCATTGGTCAAACAGGCCTGGCGCTACCTGCTACAGAACCATCCCCACGACTCGATCTGTGGCTGCAGCGTCGACCAGGTTCACAAAGAGATGGATGTGCGCTTTGACTGGGTCGAACAGATAGGCGAGATGGTCACAACCGTGGGTCTGAGCGGCCTGGCGGCGATGGTCGATACGGCCAATGAGCAGAACCAGCCTGCTGTCGTCGTCTTTAACCCCACCACGCGCCCACGCAGTGATGTGGTTTCGGCCAAGGTACCGGTGCCGGACAACGGGTCGCACTTTGTCCTGGTCACGGACCAGGGCGAGAGCATCCAGCCGCAGATTGCGGAACGCAGCCGTGAGGTGATGTGGGAAGTTGTCGTGCCGACGGCACAATTCACACCGATGAGCAACGAGGTGCCTCACGAGATCAATGGCGCCGGCATTCAGGAGTTTTCTCTGGAGGTTGAGGATACAGTGCTCAACTTGGACATCCTGCTCGCCAAAGGCCAACCGCCCAATGTCGACAATATCAAGCGCGGTGAGGCTGAGGTGGCGAACGCTCTGGAGGACGGGGAAATCGAACAGGTCCACCTGCTGCTCCATTACGGCGATTACGCACAATGTACCTTTGTGGCGCCCGACGTGCCGGGGCTGGGCTACCGCGCGTTCCGGGTACAGCCGGTTGATGGATTACCGGATCAGACTGAAAAATCCGAATCCACCAGCATCGAAAACGAGTTTTTACATATCCAGGTGGATGAAGATGGCACCTTCACGTTGACCGACAGAATGACAGGCACGCTGTATCCGGGCCTGAACCGCCTTGTCGATGTCGGCGATCGGGGAGACGAGTACAACTTCTGCCCGGTGGAACAGGATAGTGTAATCAGTGCGCCAGTGGGAGAGCCAAGCGTCACCCTGGCGGAGCGCGGCCCAACCCGGCAGACGCTTGAGGTGTCGATGACCTATCAAGTGCCGGCATCGTTGGTCGAGTCGCGCTCTGAACGCAGCGATGAACGGATCGAGCTGCCGATTGTGACACGCATCTCTCTGTCTCCGGGTGTGCGCCGGGTCGACATATCGACAACGGTGGAGAACCGTGCTGCCGACCATCGCTTACGCGTCCATTTCCCGGTCCCGGTGAACGTCGACACGTTTGACGTCGAAGGTCATTTCGACGTGATCACCCGCCCGCTCGATGTGCCAACGGACACTGAGAAATGGGTCGAGCAGCCGGCGCGCACACATCCACAGTGCGCCTGGGCACAGGTGAGTGACGGCAAGATCGGCCTGATGGTCGCCAATCGTGGACTGCCCGAGGTCGAGGCCTTGCGCGCTGATCAGGGGACGGAATTGGCACTCACGCTGCTGCGATCGGTGGGCTGGCTTTCGCGGGCGGATATGTCGGTCCGGCGCGGGCATGCCGGGCCGGGTCTCCCCACCCCCGAAGCACAGTGCATCGGTGACCACACCTTCGACTATGCCTTGATCCCACACGGCGGCGCGTGGATGGACGCGGCTGACCAGGCCCAGGCCTTCAGCGCGCCGCTGCGGGCCATATCCACGCCGGCACACCCAGGCGCACTGTCGTCGAAAGGCAGTTTTGTCGAGGTAGGCCCAGAGAGCCTGATTGTGACGGCGATCAAAGAGGCCGAGGACGGCAGCGGGCTGATCGTGCGCTTCTGGAACACGAGCGAAACAGCGTACGAGGCGACGGTCAAGTTCTGGCAAAAGCCTGCCAAGGTGTCGCTCTGCACGCTTGGCGAGCGTGTTTTGGAGCCGCTGGGGATTGATGCAACAGGGTCCGTGACCGTGCCCGCCCGCGGTCGAGAGATCGTGACACTGGTTGCCGAATTCTAGCATCACCATCAAACCTCAATTCGAACTTGATTTTGCGCGACCCGTCAAGAGCAACATGATTGGGATGACTACATTGGTCCGATACAGACATTTCGGAAAGAAGGTGTGAGTTGAGCGTTGAATACGTAGATCCTGACATCGGCGGCATCGGCCATCTCTTGAAAGCAACCTATCCCACCATCTATCGCCCTCACGGCATGGTAGGCGTCACCCCTCAGTTCGACCCGAAGGTCGGCGACCGCTATCTGGCCGACCACATTCACGGCTTTCCGGTCCCGGTTCACCTGCATCGCAACTCAACCAGCCCGCAACTTATGCCGGTGACCGGGTCTCCTGCCCCCGCCATAGAGACCTGCGCCTCCACCTTTGACCACGACTTTGAGACGACAGCGCCCCACACTTACCAGGTGCTGCTCGAACGCTACGATATCAACGCGGAATTCACCGTCACCCGACACGGCGTCATCTACCGCTTCACGTTTCCACAGGCCCAAGACCCTTGTCTGCTGCTGGCGACCCAACAAGCGAGCATCGACAGCGCCGATGGGCCGGCCATCGAAGGCCACCAGGAGTTTCGCGGCGGTGTCACCGGTTACTTCAGCATCCGCTTCGACCGCCCCGCATCCAGCCGCGATCAGCTCCAGTCCGGACTCAGGCTCCACTTTGCAGGCTCAGCTCCTATCGAGGTACGCATCGGCGTCTCACTCATCGACGCAGCACAGGCCCGACGCAACCGCGAGACCGAGCTTGGCGATCGCCCCTTTGCCCAACTGGTTGAAGAAGCTCGACAGGAGTGGGAGGCCGCGCTTGCCCAGATCTATGTCGAGGGCGGAAGCGAAAAACAGCGTCGCACCCTGTACACCGCCCTCTATCGCTATATGGGCCGCATGCAGAACATCACCGAAGAGGGACGCTACTTCAGTGCCTACGACGGTCGGGTACACACTGGCGAACCTGATTTTTATGTCAGCGATCAGATCTGGGACACCTTTCGCAGCGCCCACCCCCTGCGCCTGCTGATCGACCCCCGACGTGAACTCTACATGATTCGCTCCTACGTCCGCATGTTCTCCCAGTCCGGCTGGCTGCCCCGCTTCCCCAGGGTCGGCGGTGACGTTCCCTGCATGCTCGCTCATCACACCGTCGCTACCATCGTCGATGCTTATCGAAAAGGGTTGACCGATTTCGACGTCGACGAGGCCTACGCCGGTATGCGAAAAAGCATCACCGAAGCGACCAAGCTTCCCTGGCGCAACGGGCCGCTGACCGAACTTGACCATGTCTATGCGGAAAAGGGATTCTTCCCCGGCTTGCGTCCGGGTGAAGAGGAAACGGTACCTGAAGTCCATCCCTTCGAAGCGCGGCAGGCAGTGGCCGTCAGTCTTGAATGGTGCTATGACGAGTACGTTTTCGCCCTCATGGCACGTGAGCTGGGCAAGGAGAAGGACTACGCCATCTTTAGCAAGCGGGCGACCAACTATCGCAAACTCTACAATCCGGCCAACGGCTTTATGGCCCCGCGCAGTGCTGACGGCGCCTGGATCGAACCCTTCGACCCGAAGCTGTCCGCCGGACCGGGAGGGCGCGACTATTATGCAGAGTGCAACGCCTGGACCTATACCTGGAGCGTGCAGCACGATGTGGCCGGTCTGATAGACCTGATGGGAGGGCGCGAGACCTTCGTCGCCCGGCTCGACCAGCTCTTCATCGAACCTTGCGACAACGCCAAGTGGCACTTTCTCGGCCAGTTCCCCGACTCGACCGGCCTGATCGGCCAGTTTGTCACCGGCAACGAACCCAGCTTCCACATCCCCTACCTCTACAATTTTGCCGGCGCTCCCTGGAAGACCCAGCGCCGCATCCGCCAGATCATGGACACCTGGTTCGACGACACCCCGCTGGGCCTCTGCGGTGATGAAGACGGCGGCGCCATGAGCGCCTGGCACATCTTTAACTCGATCGGCTTCCTGCCCACATGTCCAGGCGAGCCGTACTATGCCCTGGGCAGCCCCGTCTTTGAGCGCATCGAACTCCATCCGCCGGGCGGCCCGGTTTTCACCCTCAATGCCGAGGGCAGCAGCCCCCAGAACAAGTACATCCAGCGCGCCACCCTCAACGGAGTCGCCCACGAGCGCCCCTGGTTCCTCCACAGAACGATACAAAACGGCGGTGAACTGTCTCTTAAGATGGGTCCGCGCCCGAACAAGGCCTGGGGCAGTCGCCCTGAAGACGCCCCGCCATCGCTGAGCGACGGCAACCGTACCCGGTAGCGGGAAGTCGGTCTGCCCGTACCGGACGGCGTCCACGTCACCAAAGCGGCGTACCGAGCGTTTTCACCCACAAACACTTGGTACGCTGAGATAAGCACACTACAGGACGAAGCCATTGGGTAGATCGGACACAGACCAGCGCAGATGCACACAGAGGAGCCAAAAGAGTCCGCGCCTATCCGTGTCCGATCGGAGATAGTGACCTATCCGGCATCAGCGTCGGCATGACGCGAAACATCGCGCGATCCCTCACGCCAATCCAGTACCAGCCGGCCCTCTTCCTGCCGGATTTCAGCCTGATGACGAGGCCGAGGTGTCCGTCACACTCAACGACGGGCACCTCACGCGCCTCAGTTCCGTTATCATGGTTCAGCACTGTAACCGGCTGTCCGTCCGTCCAGCCAGAAGATGCCTGTCAACACCTGCTGCAGGTATCATCTGCTTCACGCGACGGCCTAGTCCGGCACTTACACAGGGTTGGGCACGAACGCGCCGCCCCGGCAGCGCTTCAAGTAATTAAGGCCATGCACCTGCCCCGTCATCTCAAGGTCACCGCGGTAGACAGGATCATGCCACCCCTCGATGTCAATGCAGCCCTTGAACCCGGCGCTCCGCAGCTCGCTGATGATATCGGTCCAATTGCAGTCGCCAAAACCGGGCGTGCGATGATAGACCCAGGGAACCGGTCCTCCGATACCGTGC
The DNA here is from genome assembly GCA_021159805.1 of Anaerolineae bacterium. GTDB lineage: Bacteria > Chloroflexota > Anaerolineae > B4-G1 > SLSP01 > PWVB01. Next base: position 3,260 of record JAGHDT010000352.1, on the reverse strand, counting down.
TCCCGGATCACATCCCAACGGATGGTGGCGCACTTACCGTGCACGTGGAAGATCTTGGGCGTCCAGGTGCGTAATTGGGGGATAGGCTCGATGAGCTGGGTCATCTGGTGGCAGGGCTCCCATTCCAACCCGACGTTGTCGGCGGGGAGGGCGTCGAACATGAGTTCCCAGGCCGCGGGATTGTGAGCGATGTTCCAATCGCCTGACTGCCAATTCCCGTCCATCGTGCAGTTCTCGAAGGCAAGCCTAACGCCCTTGTCGGCTGCCCGTTTGGCGAGTTCGCCGAACACCTCGGCGTAGCGAGGGAGGGACGCGTCAATGGACTCGCCGCGCAACCGTCCCGTAAAGCCGCAGACCATGTCCGCGCCAAAGAGATGAGCGTAGTCAATGGCGTCCTTCCACGCCTGCAGAGTCTCCAGGTCGATGGATGTCTGCTCGAGCGGGTTACCAAAGACGCCGATCGAACTGATGATGGCGTCCGAACCGGCCAGCGCTTCGTTCACCGCCGGCGCCAGCTCGCGCAGATCGACGCCCCCGAGCGTCTGCCAATAGAAAAGCTGAAAGCTCTCGAATCCATACGGCAGGATCTGCTTGATGTATCCGGCAACGTCAGGCTCGGTTCCCTTAACCAAAGTACCAATACGAATGTCAGTGTTCAATGCCTTCTCCTAGTTGTAGGTTTGCGTCTTCGAACATCTCTTTGCTCACAAGTTGCTCATCCCAGCACAGCGATGATCCTCAGCATTGGATCCCCCGGATCTGGGACACCCGCCCTGAACGGTCTCGCGGGCTAAGGCAGAGTGAGTATAGTACGCGCAACCGGATCGCGTCAAGTGGTCGCTTTCAGTAGATCATCGTCCATATCAGCTTGCGCTACATCAGGGGTGCGGCGATAATATCCATCAGGTTCTCAGCCGGCTTGATGGAGAGTGAAATGTCAAACAGACCCAATGTGCTTGTTCTCCTTGCCGACCAACTTCGGGCCGCCTCCCTGCCGGCATACGGCGAAACGCAGATTCAGACGCCCAACATCGATCGACTGGCTCAGGAGGGTGTCAGATTCACCAATGCCATCTCCTCCTGTCCCGTTTGTACTCCGTTTCGCTCCATGTTGGTGACCGGACGGCATCCGCAGACGACGGGACACCTGATCAACTTTGTGCGGACGCGACACGATGAGATTGGGCTTGGCGACGCCTTTGCGCACGCCGGCTACCGCACAGCCTGGATCGGCAAGTGGCACCTGCACACGGGGTCATTTCCCCAGACGACGGGAGTGAGTGACTATGTGCCCGAGGGACGCGACCGGCTGGGATTCCAGCACTGGCGTGGGTACAATTTCCATGCGGATTACTTCAACGGCTCTGTCAACCTCGATGACTGGCGCGTTGAGCATTGGGAGGGATACGAGACTCAAGCACTGAACCGGTACGCCTTCGAGTTCCTGGACACCGTTGGCGACGCCCCCTTCTGTCTCTTCCTGTCGCCGCATCAGCCCCATCACACCCCCTTCCAGTTTGCTCCGGACGAGTACTACGCTCGACTGCCGGATGACCTGGTGCTGCCGGATAACGTCCCGCCCGCCAGGCATGAGGAATCCCTGGAGATGTATCGGCACTACCTGGCAATGACCCTGGCGCTCGATGACATGCTCGGAGAGGTCCTCGACTATCTTGACAGGACAGGGCTGGCCGACAATACCATCGTGGTCTTCGCTTCGGATCACGGCACGCAGGTTGGCGCGCACAACATCAATCCATGGATGAAGAAGAAACCCTATGAGGAATCCCTCAACATCCCGTGGATCATGCGCTGGCCCGGCGTCTTTGAGGGAGGCACCCCCTCTGACGTTCTGACGGCTCCGGTGGACATATTCCCGTCCCTGTGTGGGCTATGCGGCATTCCCGCGCCACGCACCATCGAGGGCTACGATCTCTCGCAAGCCTGGCAAGGTGAGCCTGGGGCCTTCGAGCAGGAGGGGATACTCACGATGAATTTCACCGCCGCCTACGACTATCTTGAGGATGGTCAGGAATGGCGCGGCGTGCGCACAAAGCGCTACACCTATGCGCGCTGGCTCAACGGCCTGGTGGAACTCTTCGACCTGGAGAACGATCCCCTGCAGATGACGAACCTGGCCGATGACCCAAGTGCTGCAGGTCTGCGTCAACAGATGGAGGACAGAGTGCAGGAACTGATGCGTGCCCGGAACGATCAGTTGGTGCCCTGTACCAGCTACCGGGACTGGTTCGACAACCAACGCAGGATTGTGCGCAATGTGTATGGCCCGCTCCGCAATCCGGAGGCCGAGCCGGATTGGTCGATGCTGGCGTAGGCGGGAATGGGGTGCTCCTATGTAGGCCGGCGATAGCCCCGCGTCAGTCTGCTGACGCTGGCGGCAGGCCTTTAGCCCACCGCAGCATCGGAGGCAGCCGTGGCACTCAGAACGGCCCAAAGCCCGGATCGAGAGAGGGTGAAGGGCTTCGGGCCGGACCCCGACGAACACCGTAGGGGCGCAGCACGCTGCGCCCTCTGCGCTTCGACAATATCGCACCGGACAAATGAAAGGACCACGAAATGAACATCCTAACCATTGCCATCAGCGCGTTTATCCTGCTTGAAAGCCTCAATGTGTTGACCCTCTACTTCGCCCCCGGCTCGCAGATGGGCAACGGATTGGGCGTCTTTGGCGCCTGGGAAAAGTCGAAAACAGATCCGGAAATGCATCAGTTCATCCGCTACCTGGTGTACTGGGTTGCCGGCACCAAGCTGATCTTCATCTGCCTGCTCGGCGTGATCTTGCTGACGACCGGGGATGCCACAAAGCAGTTGACGGTCGTTGCCCTGATTGCGTCGATATCGTCATTCTTCTGGCGACTGTTCCCTATCATCAAGTCGCTCGACAAGGCTGGTCACATCACTCCACCCGGCTACTCCAAAACCCTGGGCATTATGATCGCGAGCTTCATCGGTGTATTCGCCCTGGCTCTGGCCTGGTCGCTCGTCCGGATGTGACCCATTCCCCATTCGTGGTGACCAGGTGTCCGCATCGAACATCCAATATCTAGACGCCGGCATCCAGCATCTACCACCTGCAACCAAACACGTCCAACCTCGGACTCTCTTGCCAGAGCGCGCTCAAGGAGACAGATCGTGGATGACCTTCTAACGTTGGTGGCACAGGCCCAGACCGGCGACCCGCAGGCCTACGCCGTCGGAGGTCATGGCCTTGTTGGACCAGGAAGGCCCCAAGGCACTGG
>JAGHDT010000122.1 GCA_021159805.1 Anaerolineae bacterium | reverse complement strand
GTCAGATGCTGAGCCGGGATGGTGACACGCTGCCATCGGTGGATGCCTACCAACGGCGCATCTTCGCCAAGACGGCGTCGCTCTTTGCCCTCTGCACCGAAACGGGCCCGATCCTCGCCGCGCAGGATCAGCCGGCCGTGGCCGATGCCCACCAGTTCGGCAGACTCCTCGGCGAGGCTTTCCAGATCACCGACGATGTGCTCGACATTGTGGGCACCGCCGAATCCCTGGGCAAACCCGTCGGCTCGGACCTGGAACAAGGGTTGGCCACCCTGCCTGCCATCAACTACGGCCAAGCATTCCCGGACGACAGCCGGCTCAGGGCCGTGCTTCGGCACGAGGCAGACGACGGAACATTGCAGGCCCTCATCGACGATATCCGAGCCTCCGGCGCAGCCGACCGGGCAATGGCCCTGGCGGATAGCCAGATTGCCCTGGCAGGTTCACTACTCAACCGGTACGCCGACTCCGAGTACCGTCAGGCCGTTGAAGAGATCGCTCGCTTTTCGGTCTGGCGGCAATTCTAGACCCGCCATGGCGCCCACGCTATCGGTAATCATCGTCAGTTGGAACGTCCGGGATCTGCTAGGCCACGCCCTTGACGCCGTCTACTCGGCCGGCGCACACACACTTGAGCTGCAGGTCATCGTCGTGGACAGTGCCTCGGCCGACGGGACCCCAGAGATGATTCGGGAACGGTATCCCCAGGTCCGCCTGATCGCCAGTGACGAGAACCTCGGATTTGCCAAAGGAAACAACCGCGGCATCGGAGAAGCACACGGCGATTTTCTGCTGCTTCTCAACGCTGATACCCTGGTCCTGGGTGATGCACTGGCCGTTCTGGTCAATTACCTGCAGGAGCACCCCGATGCCGGTATGGTGGGGCCCAGGCTCCTCAATGCCGACGGAACCACACAGTCATCGCGTCGCAGGTTCCCCACCCTGCCGGTGCTCTTTCTTGAGAGCACGTGGCTGCAGGGGCTGACCCCCAGGCGGCAGCTCGCCCGCTTCTACCTCGAGGATAAAGCGGATAGCGAAGAACAACTGGTCGACTGGATGACCGGAGCTGCGATGCTGGTACGGCGTGAGGTGCTGGATGATGTCGGCGGTCTCGACGAAGGGTTCTTTATGTACTCCGAAGAGCTCGATTGGTGTCACCGGATCAACGATGCTGGATGGAAGATCGCCTATACGCCGGCAGCTGAGATTGTCCATTACGGCGGAAAGAGCAGTGAGCAGGTGGCACTGGCGCGCCACATCTACTTCCAATCCAGCAAGATCCGGTACACGCGTAAGTATCACGGAGGGCCCGCCGCGGAAGCCCTGCGGTACTGGCTCTTGGGTCAATACGTGTGGCAGAGCGCCGTCGAGGGTCTGAAGTGGCTTGCAGGCCACCGTCGTGAGCTCCGCGCTGCACGGATCGCCGCCTACCGGCGCGTGATTCGCAGCGGATTACGCCAGTACTCGGCTATCGCTCAGCCGCCATCCAGGACCTAGAAAGGGCCTGGGCACGCGGTCGCTGTGTGAGCTGTCACATCTAGAGTCAGAATACACGGCACTTGTCAGGCCTGTCACGGCTGTCGCGATCGGCATTGAAAGGAGTCTGTATCGTGATGGAATCAACCCCTCAACTGCACTCGGCGGATCGCCGTGCGACTTACCTCCTGCTCCTTAGCCTGCTAGGAATCGTTCTCTGTGCGTGCGGAGGACGGCCAGCCGCCCACCCCACTGCCACGTTCGATGGCGATACCGCCAACACCTGGGTAGCGGCGCAATGTGACTTGGGCTATCGCAGTCCCGGCACCGACGCGAATCGTCAGGCCGGAGATATGTTCCTTGAGGAACTCTCATCTCTGGGCTGGACCACCTCCGAACAGACTTTCACGTACATGGACACACCGGTGCGCAACATCCTGGCCTGGAAGGGCGAGGGCGATGCCGTGCTACTAGGCGCCCACTATGACACGCGCCCCTCAGCGGACGAGGAGAACCCGACTGTGCCGGTGATGGGCGCTAACGATGGCGCCAGCGGTGTCGCCGTGCTCCTGGAGCTTGCACGGGTGCTGGACGTCGATGCCTCCGGCCACCAGGTCTATCTGGCCTTCTTCGATGCAGAGGACAGCGGTCGTCTCAACGGCTGGGCGTGGATTGTCGGATCGGCATACATGGCCGAGCACTGGGGCGAGGGCGGCGAAACAGCACTCTCCGCCATGGTCCTCGTCGATATGATCGGAGACGCCGACCAACAGGTGTATTACGAGGGAAACTCCAATCGCAGCCTGAGCGCCACGCTGTGGGCCATCGCCAAGGATCTGGGATACGGCGAGCGCATCATCCCGGAGGTCAGGCACACAATGCTCGACGACCACATCCCCTTCGCCCAGAAGGGGATCCCCGCCGTCGATATGATTGACTTCGACTATCCTTATTGGCATACAACACAAGATACGGCCGACAAAGTCTCCGGCGAGAGCTTGGAGGCCATCGGGCGTACCCTGGAAGTCTGGCTGGAGGGCAGATAGCGGAATCTTAGTGCATGTCCCTCCAGTTCGGGCCGGTTTCAACATCCACCTGGAGCGGCACATCGAGTACCACGGCGTCCTCCATGGTCTCCGTCACCAGCGCGATCGTCGCCGCCAACTCATCTTCAGGCACCTCCAGAACGACCTCGTCGTGCACCTGGAGCAACATGCGCGACCGGAATCCCTCCGCCTTGAGCCGCGCGTGCATACGGATCATCGCCAGCTTAATGATGTCCGCAGCGCTGCCCTGGATCGGCGTATTCATCGCCATCCGCTCCGCTGACTGCCTGCTCCGCGATGACGCCCGGCTCCCGGCCTGTAGCTCGGGGAAATAACGGCGGCGCTTGAGCAGCGTCTCGACGTAGCCCTTCTCGGCCGCATCGGCCTGGATCTGATCCATATAGGCGCGCACACCGGGGAAGCGATCGAAGTACCGGGCGATGAAGTCGCCGGCTTCCTGCACCGAAATCCCCAACTGTCCTGCCAGGCCAAACGCGCCCTGCCCGTAAATCAAGCCGAAGTTCACCGCCTTAGCGGTGCTGCGCATCTCGTAGCTGACGGCCTCCAGGGGCACCCCATAGACAGCAGCAGCCGTCGTCGCGTGGATATCCTCTCCGCGTTCAAACGCCTCGATCAGGCCCGGGTCTTTCGAAACGTGTGCCATAACCCGCAGCTCCACCTGGGAGTAGTCGACACCGACCAGCAGCCACCCGTGCTGCGCCACAAAGGCGCGGCGGATACGCCGGCCCTCCTCCGAGCGAATCGGGATGTTCTGCAGATTCGGGTTGTTGGACGAGATCCGCCCTGTCACTGTGCCAGTAGGGTTGTAGGACGTGTGAATGCGTCCGGTCGTGGGGTTCACCAGGTCGGGCAGCGCGTCCACATACGTCGACTTGAGCTTGGCGAGTTCCCGGTATGCCAGGATGTCGTCCACGATCGGGTGTTTCCCTCGCAGCCCTTCCAGCACACTGGCCCGGGTCGAATAGTGACCGCTCTTGGTCTTGCGGATGCCGCGCGTGGGCAGCCCCAGCTTGTCAAAGAGGATCTTCGAGAGCTGCTGCGTGGAGTTGATGTTGAGCGTCTGACCGGCGTGCTGAGTGATGCTCGTCTTCAAATCAGCCAATCGCACGGTCAACTCACGCGACAACTCGAGGAGCCACGACTTATCCACCTCAATACCGGTCAGCTCCATCTCTGTCAATACAGGGAGCAGCGGCATCTCCAGGTTGCGGAAGAGATCATCCTGCTCACGCTCCTTCAACTCCGGGGCCAGCTTTGCCCACAAGCGGAAGGTCATGTCCGCATCGGCAGCAGCGTAGGGCATGGTCCTGGCCACCGGGACCTCGGCCATCGTGATCTGGCCCCGTCCGGAGCCGATCAACTCACTGATCTCCGTCATCTGCACGCCCAAGCGCGTCCAAGCCTGGCTCTTCAATCCCAGCGCCGCATCCGGGTTGAGCACCCACTCGGCCACCATCGTGTCGAAGAGCGTGCCGTCCACAGGCATCCCCGCCCGGGCAAGCACCTTCATATCGTACTTTAGATTGTGGCCCACCTTGGTGATCCCCAGGTCCTGCAGCACAGGGCCCAGATGTTGCGCCACCAGATCAGACGGCAGCGTCTTCTCCCCCGCCGGGGCCAGCACCGGGATGTACCAGGCCACGCCCTCTGTGTCGGTGATGGAGATTCCCACCAGATCCGCCGACACGGCGTCAAGGCCCGTCGTCTCGGTGTCGACAGCCACGGCAGCGGCAACAGACAACCCGCCGGC
>JAGHDT010000321.1 GCA_021159805.1 Anaerolineae bacterium | reverse complement strand
CTGTGGAGACGCTGGAGTATCTGCGCCGCGGCGGTCGCATCGGGGGTGCCGCGATGTTGCTGGGCTCAGCACTGAACCTGAAGCCTGTGCTGACAATTGTCGACGGACGCATCGAACCGCTTGAGAAGGTGCGGAGTCGCAGGAAGTCTCTGCGGCGTGTCGTGGAGATCATCGAGGAGCGTTGGACTGGGCGCCAGCCCACGGAAATCGCCATAATCCAGGCGCAGGCAGGTGATGACCTGGTGCGGTTCGCCCAGCTTGTGGCGAGCCGGATACCCTGCGACAAATCCTGCACACGTGTTCTGACGCCGGTTGTGGGTACCCACGTTGGCCCGGGCACGATTGGTATGGTGGCCTATGCCTTGGATGAGGAGTTGTAGCGGCGGCGCCTTGGCAGACGTCGTGTGCATCGCACACGACGTAGAGCGAGAACGGAGTCTGTGGACCGCGGGCGTCTCGCCCGCTCTGCTCGGTCGGGGCTGACACCGGCCCGAGTGGATAGTGGACCATTTCCGAAGCAAGCAGGAGGACTGGCAATGCGAATGGTAGAGCTGATTGAGAAGAAACGTGACGGCGGGAGCTTGAGCCGTCAGGAAATCGAGATGTTCATCCAGGGGTACACTCTGGGCGAGATCCCCGACTACCAGGCTTCAGCGCTCTTGATGGCAATCCTCTTGCGTGGCATGACGGATGAAGAGACCAGGGACCTCACCCTGGCCATGGTGGCCTCGGGCGAGACACTTGACCTCAGTGACATTGCCGATGTTGTCGTGGACAAACACTCCACCGGAGGCGTTGGCGATAAGGTCAGTCTGGTGGCAGCCCCGACCGTCGCTGCGGCAGGCTTGCCGGTGGGCAAGATGTCGGGACGCGGGCTTGGCTTCTCCGGCGGCACGTTGGACAAGCTGGAGTCGATTCCCGGCTACCGCGTTGACTTGACGGTCCCGCAGTTCAAGCACCAGCTGAGAGAGATCGGCATCGTGCTGACCGGGCAATCGGCAAACCTGGCACCGGCGGACGGCAAACTCTATGCGTTGCGCGATGTGACAGGCACCGTTCCCAGCCTTCCGCTGATCGTCAGTTCGATCATGAGCAAGAAGATCGCGGCAGGTGCAGATGCCATCGTCCTCGACGTGAAGGTCGGTTCCGGCGCCTTTATGAAGACGGTGGACGAGGCCCGCGCGTTGGCCGAGCACATGGTGCGTATCGGGCGGGGCGTAGGCCGCAAGGTCGCTGCCCACATCACGGATATGAACCAGCCGCTTGGCTGCGCCGTTGGCAACAGCCTGGAGATTGTCGAAGCCCTGGAGACGCTGCGTGGCGGCGGGCCCGCGGACCTTGCCGAGCACAGTCTGACCATCGCCGGTGAGATGCTTGCCCTCGGGGGACTGGCCGAGAATCTGGAGGCCGGCGTGGAGCGAGCCGCCATCACGATTCGCAGCGGCGCGGCCCTGGCGAAGTTCCGTGAGTTGGTGGTGGCGCAGGGCGGGGACGGTCGCTATGTCGATGAGCCGGACCGGTTCCCGCGCGCGGACTACGTGAAGACGATTCAGGCACCGCAGTTTGGCTACCTGGCCGCGATGAAGGCTTCCGAGATCGGCGTAGCTGTGGTGGCCCTCGGCGGTGGGCGGGAGGAGAAAGGGCAGCCGATCGATCACCGTGTCGGCGTGGTGATGCACGTTGATGTGGGGGATCGTGTCGCACCGGGAGCCTCGCTCTTCACCGTGTATGCAGCCTCGCCGGAGGGTCTCGACGCAGCCGCAACACGCATCCTGCGCTGCATGCGGCTCTCCGATACGCCGGTAGACCGGCTGCCGCTTTTCTACGACCGGGTTGTCTAGTCGCGACAGTTCTGGCGTGCAAGTGCCTCCTCGGCCAGGCTTCGATTCGGCGGCAACTTCCAGGCGCATTGTCGCATCTGTCGACCCGGCAGGCGATGGAAGCGTGCAGTGCGCTCGTTGTCAACCGGGCCTAAGGTGTTATAATTCCGCCAGTTGCGTTTGGAGGAAAGGCGAGTATGCAGACTTATCTGAACATCGTGCAGATCATCTTGAGTGTGGCACTGGTCATCTTAGTGCTCTTGGAGGTGCGCAGCAGCGGCGTGGGCGGCGGGCTGGGTGGTTCGCAGACGGGTTTGGTCCGCAAACGCCGTGGACCGGAGCTCTTGCTCTTTCGTCTTACTGCGGTCACGGCAGTTCTGTTCTTCTTGGTGGCGATCGCCAACGTATTGGTCATCGGATAGCCAACGGTTGTCACTTGAAAGGACGAGCGAGGGGCGTGGGGGTGAGCGCCGACCTCAGCATCGTCCTTTTTGTGTGCTTACGGAGCACACTTCGGTCAGGATGATCTAACCCGATATGTTCCGACGCATTGGTTGGCAAGTAGTGCTCGTAGGCATCGGCTTCCTTGTGGCCGCTGTCATGTTCGCATATATGGCCAGCACCTATACCACCGAGTTCCGCCCGGCCCCTGGGGGGACCTACGTGGAGAGTGTGGGTGGATATCCGCAGTCCCTTAACCCGCTTCTGAGCTACTACAGTGATGCCGACAGCGATGTGGTTTCGTTGGTCTTCAGCGGTCTGACTCAGCTGAACATGCATGGGGAGATCGAACCTGACCTCGCTTCGGGCTGGAGTGTTGACGAGCGCGGGATCACTTACACTTTTCGTCTCAGCCGGAATGTGGTCTGGCACGATGGGTTCCCCTTCAGTGCTGAGGACGTTGTCTTCACCACCGAGCTGCTGCAGGACCCTGACTATCCTGGGCCTCCCGACATTGGCGCGCTATGGCGCGCAGTCAAGGTGATTGAGGTCGATGAATACACGGTCCAGTTCGTGCTTGAGGAGCCCTACGCGCCTTTCCTTGACTACACTACGATCGGCATCCTGCCGCAGCATAGGT
>JAGHDT010000545.1 GCA_021159805.1 Anaerolineae bacterium | reverse complement strand
GGTAGGCATTCGCCTGGTCCTCTTCCAGAAGTCTATGCAACACCCACAGTCCTCCCCACTTGGATGGGGAGGACTATGAGATCAACCGCAGAAGCCAGTCTTGGCCTCGCCGTGACTACTGTCCGCGCAGCGTCGCGCCAAGCTTCCTCATCAGAGACTTGATCAACCGCTTGCGCAGCTTCCTCACGTCCTTCTCGGACAGGGAGCGGTTCGGCGCCTGGTAGCTGAGCGCAAAGGCAAGGCTCTTCTTGCCGGCCTCCACCTGCTCGCCCCGGTAGACGTCAAAGAGGGCAGCCTCCGTCACGAGCGGATACCCGGCAGCCATGATCGCGCGCTGAACATCCAGCACCGGTGTAGCCTCATCCACGACCAGCGCCAGATCCTCGTGAACCGGCGCATAGGGCGACAGTGGGACAACCTGCTTCTCGGCATCCGCGGCCTCGGCAGCGGCCAACAGGACCTCCAGATCCCACTCCAGCGCCACCACGGGCTGCGCGGGCAGATCGTAGGCCTCCCGCACCAGTGGGTGCATCTCACCCAACACGCCCAGCGGCTGACCGTCCACACTGGCCACCGCACAGCGGCCGGGATGGAACGCAGGGTGATCCCCGCGCGCCCACTCGACCTTGGTGCCCAGCGACAGGCACGCCAGGAACGCCTCCACGATCCCCTTGAGATCGAAGTAGTCGACCTTGCCCTCAGCCCTAGCGGCATCCTGCCACCACAAGGCCAACCGCGGGCCGGTGAGCAGTATGCTCAGATGCCGCGGCTCTGTCACTCCGGTCTTTCCAGTGGGCACATCCGGCTCGCCCACGCTATAGTAGATGCGTCCGATCTCGAAGATAGCGATGCGATCTAGATAGCGGAGGTTCGACCATGTCGTGCGTAAGGCACCGGGCAGCAGGCTCCGCCGCATCTGAGACCGCTCCGGGGAGAGGTAGTTCTGTAGCACAACACGCTCGCCGGGTAGATCTATGGACGTCTCAGGGTCGGGGTGAAGGCGGGCCTCATCCTCAGGATCGATGAGGGAATAAGTGATGATCTCGTCCAATCCCAGGCCGACCAGCAGGTCGCGGATATGCTCCTCGGCCTCCAGCGGGCGGTTGCGTCGCAGCCGCGGCAGCTCCTCGTCGATTAGCGTCATAGGGAACTTATCGTAGCCCCACACGCGTGCGATTTCCTCAACAAGGTCGACGGGCAAGCCCACATCCTGCCGGTACGACGGGATGGTGACTTCCCACGTCTTCGCCTGAGCCTCTACCTCGAATTCCAATGCCTCCAGAATGCGCGATTGCTCTGCCGGCGGGATCTCGATACCCAGCAGACGGTCAGCGAGCTTGGGGTCATACGTCACGACGCGCGGTGTGGGCTTGCCGGGATACACATCGCCCACAGCAGGGCCAACCACGCCATCACACAGCTCGGTCATCAATTCAGCCGCACGCGCGGCCGCCGGCATCGCCAACGCAGAGTCGACACGCTTGCCGAAGCGCAAGGCAGCCTCTGACTGCAGCTTGAGCTGCTGGCTCGTGCGCCGGACGTTGAGGAAGTTGAAGCTCGCCGCCTCCAGCAGCACGTTCTCCGTATTGTCCTCGACCTCACTATCCAGGCCGCCCATCACACCACCGACGCCGACAGGACCCGCACCATCGGTGATCAGCACCATCTCATCATCAAAAGTGCGGACCACACCGTCCAGGGTCGTCATCTGCTCACCAGGCGCTGCACGACGCACGATGATCGCAGGCTGCGTCTCACCGGGGCGAGCGTGAACCGTGGTGTAATCGTAGGCGTGGAGCGGCTGCCCCAGCTCCAACATCACATAGTTGGTGATGTCGACGAGATTGCTGATGGGGCGCATACCGGCGCGCTGCAGCCGCAGCTGCATCCACAGCGGCGAGGGCTTCACCTGCACATGCCGGATCATCGTCGCCGTGAAACGCGGACACAGGTCGGGGGCAGCAATCTCCACATCCACGAAGTCGACCTTCTCGTATGAGGTCAGCCCCAGACGCTCGACGGCGTTCAATGGGTTGGTCTTCAGTGGTCGATTGTAGAGCGCAGCAATCTCGCGCGCGATCCCATAAACAGACTGCAGGTGCCCGAACGGCCCTTTGATATCGAAATCGAAGATGGTGTCACCCAGAAGATCTACCAGCGGCTTCCCCACCGGCGTGTCATCGGGTAGATAGATGATATCATCGGCCTCTTCCGAGATTCCCAGTTCCTTCTGCGAGCAGGCCATCGCCCGCGATGGTACGCCACGGATTGTGCTCCTCTTGAGCTTCGCTTTCTTGAAACCCTCAGCGTGGCCGTCATAGAGCACGGCGCCTTCCCAGGCGAACGCCACCTTGAGATGCAAATCCGTCTCGCCGGATCGTGCGTACAGACTCGGCGCACCGGTCACGACGACCTCACTCTCATCCCCGCCATAGGCCACATCGACCAAAACCAGCCGATCGGCATTGGGGTGTGGTCTGACAGCCAAAACCTCTGCCGTCAGCACCTTGTCGGGATCCCACGGCAGCTCCGAGCCCGGATGCCCGACGATCTCGACCTGTTCCACTTCCAACCCGGCCTGAGTCAGTCTCTGCCGCAACGCCTCAAGCGGCAGGTCATCGACCTGGACGTAATCATTCAACCAGGATAGGGGTATTCTCATAGTAAGCCTCTCTCTCTGAAACTGGTGCGCCACATAAGCGTCGTAGCGGCATAGCGTCTTAGTTAACAGCACGACCGCGCTTGATCTGCCGGTCCAGACTGTTGATGAAGCCCTGCAGCGCTTTCGCGACCTCGGAACATTGGCCCGTGAGCGGCGTAGCGTCGTGGCGTCGTAGCGTCTTAGTTAACAGCACGACCGCGCTTGACCTGCCGGTCCAGACTGTTGATGAAGCCCTGCAAGACTTTCGCGGCCTCGGAGCATTGGCTCGAGAGCGCCTCCTGCTCGATAGGCTGAAGATATCCCAAACGACCGGACAGATGTATGTAGTACTCGACCTCGTACAGCGAACCCCGCGCCTGGTGCAAGAAGCGTCGGAAGTCAACCACAGTCTCTCGGCCACAACCTTCAGCGATGTTAGCAGCAACGGACACGCCGGCCCGTCTCACCTGCGAGACAATGCCAAATCTCTCATCTGCCGGGAACCTCCCAGTGACCTCGTAGATCTCAACCGCGAGATCATCTGCCTTCTGCCAAGCTATCAGCTTCCGGAAGTTCCTCACCGCCGCCTCCTTAGCACAATGGATCGCTAAGCCGCTATGCCGCCAAGACGCTACGCCGCTGACCCGCTAGAACTGCCTCAAGAATCGCAGGTCATTCCCGTAGTACCACCGGATATCCTTCACACCGTACTTCTGCATAGCCGGGCGCTCAACCCCGAAACCGAAGGCGAAGCCGCTCCACTCGTCGGGGTCGTAGCCACCGTTCTGCAGCACGACAGGCTGGACCATCCCGGCACCGGCGATCTCCAACCAACCACTGTATTTGCAGACAGCACAGCCCTCGCCGTGGCAGAGGATACAGTCGATGTCCGCCTCGATACTGGGCTCGGTGAATGGGAAATAAGAGCTGCGGATGCGTACGCTCCGGTCTGGGCCGTAATAGAGGCGCGCCCACTGCTGGATAGTCCCAATAAGATCCGTCATCGTGATGCCGCGGCCCACAGCAAGACCCTCCAGCTGATAGAACTGATGCTCGGAGCGGACCGTAATCTGCTCGTAACGGTAGCACTTGCCCGGGAGAATCACACGAATCGGCTCGGGATACCTCTCGCGCATAGCACGAATCTGGCCCGGCGACGTGTGGGTCCGCAGCAACCTGCGATCCCCTCCTTCGCCGGCGTCCTGCACCCAGAAGGTGTCCCACATATCACGAGCAGGATGGTACTCGGGGATGTTCAACAGGTCGAAGTTGTAGGCCTCGAGTTCCACATCCGGCGCCTCGTAGACCTCAAAGCCCATCTTGGCGAAAATACTATAGAGCTCGCGCAACGCCTGGGTCGTGAGATGCAGGTGCCCAGGAATCACCGGGCGCCCAGGCAGCGTGATATCAATGGCCTCATCGGCCAGCTGACGCGATAGTTCCCCGCGGCGGATCTCCTCCAGACGGGCATCATAAGCGCCCTGCAGCATCTGCTTGACCTCGTTGACGCGCCGGCCAAAAGCCGGGCGATCCTCCTTCGGCATCTGCCCCACCCTACGCGCCTGCAGCGTGATCTGGCCCTTGCGGCCCAGATAGCCGTCCTCCCACGTCTCAAGCGCGCTCGTGGTCAGGGCCCCGGCGAGATCCGCCAGAGCCTGCCCATGGAGCCGCTCCAGTTCCTCGAATGAACGCATACACCACCTCCACTAGTTACTTCGTTTCAGAGTCACTGCCGGACAAAGAAAAACGCTCTCATCCCTGCCGGGACGAGAGCGTGACTCCCGCGGTACCACCCTGCTTTTCTCTACCCGCCCTACCTGCGGCAGGCAAAGACACTTGTTTCCACAGTCTGGGACGCTCGTCCTTGACGATGGGATGTCCCGATAACGCCGGTCCCGCGGAGCCATCTACTTGACCCGATTTCGGGGTCGTTCAACGGTCAGCTCAGAGGTGAACTTCGCCGGGCTTTCGCTGGATGCGACTCTCAGTCAGTGATCGCATCTCCCTGTCAGGTGCCGTCCGCTTACTTTTCCCCGTCGCAGCCTTTACATATATACTCTTATTATGCACGACGTGAAGGGTTTGTCAAGAACCTAGATGCCGAGAGCGTCTCGGGCTTCCTGCTCCATCAGATCAGGCTTCCAGAGTTCCTTGCCCATCACCACAGTCACCGGCTTCTCGGTGATCTCTGAGGCGCGTTCTTTCACCTGGTTCATCATAAAAGATGCCATCGGGCACATCGGTGACGTCAGGATCATCGTGATAGCCACCCCGTCGTCAGTCACATCGATCTCACGGATCATGCCCATCGCGACTACATCAAGACCGATCTCAAAGTCAATAACGTCGCGCAATCCCTTACGAATCTCGTTCGCATCTCCCTGCATCATCGTCCTCCTCATGGATTCCATATCCCACACATGATACCACACCGGCCGGTAATAGCCATAATCGTGATGGAAATCTGGCAAATCTCAAATCACCAACAGCTGGTCACCGGATCAGGGTGCGGATAGCTGTGAGCAACCCCACAAGTCTCGGGCCTCAGCGGCGCGCTATGCCGTGAGAATCTCGTAGCCGTCATCCGTGACACGCAGAGTGTGCTCCCACTGCGCAGAAAGCGAGCGGTCCGTTGTGATCGCCGTCCACCCATCCTCCAACACAGTGACATCATAGCCACCGATGTTGATCATCGGCTCGATGGTGAAGACCATGTTGCGCTTCAGCACTACCCCCACCCCGGGTTCACCGTAGTGGTAGACGTCGGGAGGTTCGTGGAATCGGACCCCCGTGCCGTGGCCCACAAAGGCGCGCACCACTGAGTATCCGTGGGACTCTGCGTGCGACTGGATCGCGTGGCCGACGTCACCCAGGGTGT
>JAGHDT010000531.1 GCA_021159805.1 Anaerolineae bacterium | reverse complement strand
TCCGTCGGCAGCGCCGCACCCGACGGCACCTCAGCATTCTGAGGAAGAATACCACAGCCAACCGTCAGCAGGACGGCTGACACCACAACGACAGCTCGACGATATCGTCGTCGGTAGTTCATATGATGCCTCCATAGTACTAGGTAACGTCTTACAGACGCAGATCAGACCGCAGAAGTTCCATGATACTGCAGCAGACCATGAACACTGGAAGTCCGGGCCTCCGGCACTACACCTGTGGCCGGAGAAAGCTCGGCAGCCTCTCGGACCAGGATGCCACCTGACTGGAGCACGCTACCCGGCGGGGCTACCGGACATCACACGCGGGAGGCAGAGATCTAGGAGATCGGTAGCCACACAGTAAAGGTACTGCCAACGCCAGGTTCGCTCACCACGGTTATCTTCCCACCGTGGAGTTGGACGATTCTGTGGGCGATCGCCAACCCCAGGCCGTTGCCAGGCACACGCCCTTCCATTACCTGTCGACCGCGGAAGAAACGCTCAAAGACCTGCGGCAGCTCGTCCTCAGGGATGCCAATACCGGTGTCAGCGACCGAGATGGTTGCCCAACGACGTTCATCGGCTTCCTGCTCAGCCGTTCTGAGGACCACATCCCCGCCGGCCAAGGTATAGAGCGTAGCGTTCTTCACCAAGTGGTGGACCACTTCGATCATCCGCGGAGCATCCACAAGTGCCCAAGGGCTGGGATCTGCAAGCTCAGCCCGCCAGTGGAGATCTTTCTGATCACACATTCGCTCGAACTGCACAAGACGATTCTCAACCAGCGCATTGAGAGCGACCGGCTGCGGATTCACCGCTATGCGTCCGGCATCCAGAGCGCCGACCAGCAGCGTCTGCTGGACAAGATGGGTAAGGACCCCGATTTCCGTGAGGATGGCATCCTGATAGCCGGCACGCTTACCCTCAGTACACTTGGAGAGCAGATCGGCATAGAGCCTCAAAGAACTGACCGGGGTACGCAACTCATGAGACATACTTGTGATGAACCGCGTCTTCATACGGTCTGCAGCCCTCAGCAATGTGATGTCGTGCACCGTGATGACGACGGAACTCTGACTATCACCCACCGAGATCGGGGCAGCCCGCAACTCCAGATCAAGGCCTGTCAGTGCAAGCGAGACCTCAGGTAACGCCGTCTCGTGCGCAGCCAGCACCCGAATCGCTTGGCGCAGCTCCCCAGCTTCCACCGGCGCCAGTGTCTTGTGGAGCAGCCCTTGAGCAATGTCATTCGCCCGCAGGACATTGCCTTGAGGATCGGCGACGATAATCCCATCTGCAGCACTGTCGAATATCGCCTGAAGCTCAGCCGTACGAGCCCGGACGTGCGTCTCCAAGGTCTCGGCATACACTGACAAGTCATGGTGAAGAAGTGCATTGACAATGGCTGTAGCCGCGTGGTTAGCGAAGAGCTGAAGCAAATCGGCATCCGCTTGAGCATATGTCAAGGCGGCGTGGCTGTTCCCGAGTGAGAGTACCCCCAGGAATTGATCGATCCAATAGATGGGCACCCCGACGGCACATGCCGGCGGTGGCACAATGGACGCCTCAACGCGTCCTTCCCAGTGGCGATAGTCATTGACCACCAATGCCTTGCCTGCTTCCCACACCTTTCCGATCAGTCCCTCTCCGCGATCTCTTCGAGCACCAATGGCCCCAACACTGTCACCTAGCGCCACTCTGAGCTCCAAATAGTTCGACGCCGTACGGTACAAGTGGAGTTCCGCGGCAGTTGCGTTGAGCAGCCGCATAGCGCGATCGGCAACGGTCCTGAGCAGCACGTCGAGATCCAGCTCAGTGGCAAGGTCCAATGTGAGCTGCCGAAGTGCCTCCGAGGCCGCCGAATGTCTGCGTGACTCATCCAATAGGCAAGCCTGAGCCACGGCGAGGGATAGATGCTCAGAGACCTGCTGCCCAAGGGCGATCGTCTCGTCTGTGAAGTCTTGAGGTCGGTCATACGAAACAACCGCAGCCCCCAGCTTCCGTTCGCTCGTCATCAAGGGCAAGACCAGCACGGCACGTCCTGAAAACCCATAATCTTCCCGCTGCCACGCGAAGGGGGACGTAGCCACATCGCCAATAGCCAAGGTGTGGCCTGCCCCCAACGCTGCGCCGGTCATCGTGGGTGACCCGCGTGAAGGCACAATCTTTGCGTAGGAGTCGCCCAGTGAGGTTGACGTTGCCATCGGGCGCACCTGGTTGCGAGCCTCGTCCCAAAGGGCTACTGAACACGCGTCCGCATCGAATATCGCCCACACACGATCCGCCAATACCTGCAGCACCTCGGGCAGGCTCTCAAGCGCCAGAGCAGCGCGCGTGATATCGTTTAGCTCTCTTGAGGCCCGAGCCTGCTGCTCCGCTGCAATCTCAGCTTGTATTCGGTCAGTGATATCATGAGCAACACTTTGGTATTCCATGAGTGTGCCGTTCGCATCATAGAGCGCACGACCGGTCTGCTTCAGCCATCGGACCTCACCGTCTCGCAGGACCTGATGCGTCAAAGAGATCGTGGGGTTGCCCTGATTCAGAGAGGCTATGTAGGCTGCCAGCTTGGGCTGTTCCGCTTCTGGAATCGCGAGCATAGAGCGCTGTCCCAGCAACGCCTCACGAGTCGCCCCGAAATACCTGCAGAACGCGTCGTTCACGAATGTCAGAACAAGATCAGGGCCGGAGCGAAAGACCAACTCGGTCTGATCCTCCACCGCAGCACGGTAACGCGCCTCACTTCTGCGAAGATCTCGCTCCAGACCGTGCGCATACACTGCCATCTCGACCGTCGAGTACAGCGCGCGGATATCAAGGGGCTTGACCAAGATGCCAGACGATCCGGTGGCCTTGGCGCGATCCAACGTATCAGCATCAGCGGAAGTTGCCAGATAGACGACGGGGACGTCCAGACGCTCAAGCAGCAGGCGTGCCGTCTCAACTCCATCCAAAGCGCCACACAAGCCTATGTCCATCAGTGCAAGGTCGGGCTGACGCTTCGCTGCAAGATCCATGGC
>JAGHDT010000306.1 GCA_021159805.1 Anaerolineae bacterium | reverse complement strand
CTGGCAACCTTTGTCATCGCGGCTTCCCGGGTCGCTGCCCGGTTGGACAGGACCAAGATCACGGTCATCGGTGCTGTGGAGGAGGAAACTCACGGATGGGGTGCCCATTATCTTGCTCAGACCATGGTGGCACCGGACTTCGTGATCATCGGCGAGCCAAGCTCTTGGGACTGCGTCACCCTGGGGTACAAGGGTATGCTGAATATGGAGTATCGTCTGGCGCAACCCGGGGGACATAGCGCGGGCGAGCGCGTAGGTCCCGCTGAGCACGCGGTCACATTCTGGAACCATCTGCGGCGCTATGCCTTTGCCCATAACCAGAACCAATCGGGGCGCTACAACACGCTCGATCCTGCGCTCCGGAGTTTGCAGACGCACAGTGATGGGCTCTACGACTACGTTGAGATGAATATCGTGGCACGCATTCCGCCGGACTTTCCCATTGATGAGCTCCAATCACAGATGGAGGCGTGGAGCAACGGTGCGGAATTGAAGTTTCTGGGCTCCGATCCCGCTTATCGCTCCGGCAAGAACACGCTGCCGGTACGGGCGCTGTTGCGCTCGATCCGTGCCGCGGGGGGGCGGCCGCGCTTCAAGCTCAAGACCGGAACCTCGGATATGAATACGGTAGGACCGGTGTGGGAGTGTCCGATGGTGGCGTACGGTCCCGGGGATTCGTCCCTGGATCACACGCCCAGGGAACATATCGAGATTGCCGAGTACCATCGTTCTATCGATGTCCTTGCGCAAGCTCTGCTGATCATCGCATCACACGACTAGAAACAGTCCGTCTGCCCACGCCGAGGAGGTCCTTGATGACATATCCATCCGCAGTGATTCGTGATCTGGGTGATGGCTTAGTTCTACGTCGGGCGACGACTGCCGATATCGATGCGGTGGCGCTCTTCAACTGCCGAGTATTCAGTGAACATGGCTGGGACTCTCCTGGAACGATGTTAGGGTTCTGGGTGCGGGATCTGATGTCGGAATCTCACCCTACTATGACGGCAGGGGATTTTCTGGTGGTCGAGGACACCTCCACCGGAGAGATCGTCTCAAGCACCAACCTGATTCCTCAGACGTGGTCCTATGCGGGTATTGAGTTTGGCGTAGGGCGCCCGGAGTTGGTCGGCACGCATCCCGATTACCGACGACGGGGCTTGGTGCGCGCGCAGTTTGAGGTGCTGCATCAGTGGAGCGAGGAACGCGGGCACAAAATGCAGGCCATCACCGGGATTCCCTGGTACTACCGCCAGTTCGGCTACGATATGGCGCTTGATATGAGTGGATCTCGACGCGGTCCGGCGTCCAATGTGCCCACGTTGAAAGAGGGACAGGAAGAGCCTTACGTGGTCCGTCCGGCGGAAGTTGCGGACTTGGCATTTATTGCTGAGGTTGCCTCCTATGGTGCGGAACGTAGTTTGATTTCCTGCCGACGCGATGCTGCTCAGTGGCGCCACGAATTAGATGGGCAATCTACGAAGAGCTTCCAGGCACGTCAATTGTGCATCATTGAGACGACAGAAGGTGAGGCGGTGGGCTTCCTCGCGCATGCTATGTTGCGCTGGGGCAGCGCGGTCTACCTGACAGGCTATGAACTCAAGGCCGGCGTGTCATGGTGGGGTGTGACGCCCTCTGTGCTCCGCTACCTTAAGGCGACGGGCGCTGCACAACAGCCCTATGTCGAAACTCCGGGGGACGGTCCGGCGTTTGACACGATTCTCTTTAGCCTGGGGCCGGAACATCCATCCTACGAGATCGTGGTCGATTGGCTGCCTCGATTTGATCCGCCCTCCGCCTGGTATCTTCGCATCCCTGATGTGCCCGATTTCCTACGTCTGATCGCGCCGGTGTTGGAGCAACGACTCGCGGCGTCGATCTTCGTAGGCCATACGGGCGCACTTAAGATAGACTTCTATCGTGGTGGGGTTCAGATAAGATTCGAGGCAGGTCGCGTGGTCGAGGTCGCCCCGTGGGCTGCCCAGGTTGGCGGAGACCGTGGCATGGTGCGCTTTCCAGATCTGACCTTCCTGCAGGTTCTCTCAGGCTATCGATCCCTGGCGGAGGTCGAGTACGCTTACGCCGATTGCGGCGGTACCCTTGAGGGACGGCTGTTGACGAAAGCGCTCTTTCCGAAGTCCAGCTCAAACGTTTGGCCGCTTGCATAGCCGGCTATCCGGTCTTATTTTCGCGCCAGGTTCTATGAGGAGGATTTGCGATGGCAAAGAGAAAAGTTTCGAAAGTGGTGTTGGCTTACTCGGGTGGTTTGGACACGTCCTGCATTGTCCCCTGGTTGATTGAGAACTACGATTGCGAGGTCGTCACTTTTACGGCCGACTTGGGCCAGGAAGAGGAGTTGGAGGGTCTTCCTGAGAAGGCCAAGATCAGTGGTGCTGTCAAGTCCTATGTCGAGGACCTGCGGCAGGAGTTCCTGACGGATTTCGTCTTCCCCACTCTGAAAGCAGGCGCGATCTATGAACGTCAGTACCTGTTGGGGACCTCGTTTGCGCGCCCGCTGATCGCGAAGCGGCTGGTGGAGATCGCGGAACTTGAGGGCGCGGATGCCATCGCCCACGGTGCCACCGGCAAGGGGAACGACCAGGTGCGCTTTGAACTGGGCGTGATGGCGCTGAACCCCCGTCTGTCGGTGATCGCACCTTGGCGCGAGTGGGATATTCGCTCCCGCGACGATGCACTGGCGTACGCCACGGCTCACGGCGTGCCGGTCACCAGCACGGGCAAGTCCAAGTACAGCCGCGACCGCAATATCTGGCATCTGAGTCACGAGGGGCACATCCTTGAGGACCCCTGGTTGGAGCCGGAGGAGGAGATGTTCCTGATCTCGGTCGCACCGGAAAATGCGCCGGAGTCGCCGCGCTATGTCGAAATCGATTTCAAGTCCGGCATACCGGTGCGTGTCGACGGTGTGGCCCGTGGACCGGTTGAACTGCTGACCTATCTGAACAAAGTCGCGGGTGAGCATGGTGTCGGGCGCGTGGACATCGTGGAGAATCGCCTGGTAGGCATCAAGTCCCGCGGTGTGTACGAGACGCCCGGCGGAACGATGCTCTACACCGCGCTGCGGGCCCTGGAGACGCTCTGTCTCGACGGGCTGACGCAGCACTACAAGGATGTGGTGGCCGAGAAGTACGCCGAGATTGTCTATAACGGCAAGTGGTTCACCCCTCTCCGCACGGCGATGGACGAGTTTGTCAACAGCCTGATGGAAAACGTCACAGGCTCGGTGAGGCTGAAGTTGTACAAGGGTTCCTGTACCGTCGCCGGTCGCCGGTCGCCGCACTCGCTCTACCGCGAGGATTACGCCACCTTCGGCGAGGATGACGTCTACGATCAGAGCGATGCGGAAGGCTTCATCCATCTCTTTGGTCTGCCGCTCAAGGTGAAGGCGCTGCTCGACATCGAGGGGTTGGGCAAGTCCAGCTATGCTCATCCGGATTATGGTAAGTTCAAGCGCGACTAGCAGCGGAAGAGAGGGATATGGGAGTGGGCACCAAGGGGCAAAGGCTCGAGCCGTGCGATCCGGCATCTTCCGAACTTGGTGCTCTCTCTTTGTGCTGGCATAGGGACAGAGTAGAGCTGACGTGTGCCGTTTGAGGATGGTGTGAGTGCTGGAGAGGGGATCCGTGTATGGCAAAGCTGTGGGGCGGACGGTTCGGCAAAGATCCGGATAAGTTGCTGTGGGCATTCAATGCCTCCATCGGGTTCGATCAGAGGCTCTTCGCGGCGGATATCACCGGAAGCATCGCCTATGCCAAGGCGTTGGAGCGGGTCGAGATCCTGACGTCGGAAGAAGCAACGATGATCACGGACGGACTGGCACAGGTGCTCCAGGAGTTCGAGTCCGGCACCTTTGCCTTTCAGCCGGCAGATGAGGATATCCATACCGCAGTGGAACGCCGGCTGCAGGAGCTTGTCGGGCCGGTAGCCGGGAAACTGCACACCGGACGCAGCCGTAACGACCAAGTCGCCACCGATGTGCGTCTGTATCTGCTCTTGAAGATTGAGGTACTCAGCGTGTTGCTGCGAGAGCTCCAACGTGCGATGGTCGAGAAGGCCGAGGCCACTCTGGATGCTATGATGCCCGGGTACACGCACCTCCAGCCGGCGCAGCCGATCCTTTTCTCTCACTGGCTGATGTCCTTTGTCTGGATGCTGGAGCGAGATGCCGGACGGCTGAGCGACCTCAAGCGCCGGGTCTCGGTCATGCCGTTGGGGAGTGCTGCGCTTGCCGGCAATACCTTTGGTATGGATCGGGCCGCGTTGGCAGCCGATCTGGGGTTCGAGTCGATCAGCCGGAACAGTTTGGATGCGGTGGCGGATCGTGACTTCATCGCCGAGTTTCTCTTCTGGGCTACGCTGGTCCAGATACATCTGAGCCGGTTGTCTGAGGACATGGTCATCTATGCGTCGGGCGAATTCGGTTTCCTCGAGTTGGACGATGCGTACAGCACCGGTTCCAGCATCATGCCGCAGAAGAAGAACCCCGACCCGCTGGAGCTGGCACGCGGCAAGACCGGGCGGCTGATAGGGAACCTGGTCACGCTGCTGATAACACTGAAGGGGCTGCCCAGCGCGTACGACAAGGACCTGCAGGAGGACAAAGAGCCGCTCTTCGATACGATCGATACCCTGGAGATCGAGCTACCCGTGATCGCGGGTGTGATTGCGACGCTTACTATCGACCGCGAGCGGATGGCAGCGACCCTCCAGGACGAACTCCTGGCGACGGATCTTGCCGATTACCTGGTACATCAGGGCGTGCCCTTCCGCGAGAGCCACCATATTGTGGGACAGGTCGTCCGAGCCGCGCTCGCGCGTGGCTGCGGGCTGACCCAGCTGTCAGTTCAGGAGTATCATGAGATCTCGCCGCATTTTAGTGAGGACGTCGTCGAGATGCTGGACTTCAGAGCGGCGGTGGAGCGGCGTGACGTGGCCGGTGGCACAGCGACGTCGTCGGTCAAGGCGCAGATACGCAAGGCGCGGGCGATCCTGGAGGGGTGACAGTCAAGGTATCGAGGCATCATGAAGCCAAGGAGAATACCAAAGACGGAACAGCAGCTCTTGGAACGAATCAGTGTGGATCCGGGCGTGATGGTTGGGAAGCCTGTGATTGCGGGAACGCGCCTGACCGCGGAGTTCATCTTGGGCTTGCTCGCGCACGGCGCTACCGCAGGGGAGATTCTGGAGGAATACCAGCATCTGACGCCAGAGGATATCCAGGCGTGCTTTCTGTTCGCCTCAAAGTCACTTGAGACAACAGCGTTCCTGCCGTTGCTCACGGAGCCCGCGTAGTGCGTTTTCTTGTTGACGAGTGCACAGGTCCCGCAGTTGCGCACTGGCTTGAGGAACAAGGACACGAGGTCTTCTCGGTCTACGACTCCGCACGCGGCAGCCCGGCGGCTGCATCCCGCGTATCCCGGCGATCTCGACGCTCCCCTTGTGATGATCGGCCGCATCTGGTGTCACCCGTCGCAGCCGGCATGTCAGGCGTGCCCATTGGCGGAGGTGTGTTCCTGCGCCACGGCCTGGATCGGCCTCGCAACTGATACTGGGATTCTGACGGCAGGATAGTCCTCGTTGTGTCGGATCAGCACCACAATTGCCTCGGTCTCGAGTGCGCGTAGCTGATTTTTCCCTCTACGT
>JAGHDT010000378.1 GCA_021159805.1 Anaerolineae bacterium | reverse complement strand
TCCCAGGACAGCGGCAGCCTCGTGTACCCATGTGGGGTGAGACAGATGAGGCTGATCCTACTGCGATGGCTCGGAAGATTGCGGCGGCCGCTGATTACGGCATCGACGCATTCTTGTTCGATTGGTATTGGTATGATGACGGTGGCTTTCTCTCCCGCGGCCTGGATGAGGGCTTCCTTGGGGCGCCGAACAACGATCGTATCCGTTTCGCGCTGATGTGGGCGAACCACGACTGGGTGGATATCCACCCGGCCAAACTGGGCCAGGGAGCTGCTAACGCGCCTCTGCTCTATCCGGGCAAGGTGACCCCCGAGACGTTTGATCACATCTGTGATCTCGTCATCGAGCGGTACTTTCGCCACCCCGCCTACTGGCGCATCGATGGCCGTCCGTATTTCTCCGTCTATGAGCTGTCGAAGTTGCTGGCAAGTTTCGGCGGGCTGCCACAGACGCGAGATGCCTTGGAGAGCTTCAGGGCCAAGGTGCGCGCGGCGGGCTTCCCGGATCTTCACCTCAACGCCGTAGTATGGAGCGTGCGTATCCTCCCCGGGGAGAGTGCGGTCAAGGATCCCAATGAGTTGTTGCACGTTCTGGGCTTTGACAGCATTACGTCATACGTGTGGATCCACCACGGTGGTTTGGACGTCTTCCCGGAGTCGGACTATGAAGTTGCACGAGACCGGTATATGGCGTACTGGGGTGAGGCTGAAGCGACCTTCGATCTGCCCTATTTCCCCAACGTGACGATGGGGTGGGATCCCAGCCCGCGCACAGTCCAGTCGGATGGTTACCTCAATGTCGGATACCCCTTCACGCCGATCTTGGCCAGCAACACCCCTGCACGTTTCAGGGTTGCCCTGGAGATAGCCAGGAGCCGTCTAGCATCCAGCGCAGTGCAGCCCAAGGTCCTGACGATCAATGCGTGGAATGAATGGACTGAGGGGAGCTACCTGGAGCCGGACACGGTCACGGGGATGGCGTACCTGGAGGGTGTGCGGGATGTCTTTGGCGTGATGTCGCGTTGAGTTGGCATCCCAGACCGGCCGGCTTGCTCTGGCGATTACCCTTTGCGGACGCTGCCAGGTTCAGGAGGATAGACCATGTCGGAATCTCAAGAGATGAAGGGCGATCGACTGCTGTTCCGGTTCTCGCTGTATGGGTTTCTCAAAAACTTACGGTTCTTTGAGCCTTTTCTGATTCTGTTCTTTCGCGATGCCGGGCTGAGTTTCTTTCAGATCGGTGTGCTCTACGCTGTGCGCGACATCGCGACCAATCTGCTGGAGATTCCGGCAGGGGTGATCGCGGATGCATTTGGCCGTCGCAGATCGATGGTCCTGTCGTTTAGCGCCTACATCGTCTCGTTTGTTGTCTTCTACACCTGGCCGGGCTTCAGCAGCTACGCGCTCGCTATGGTTATTTTCGCTATCGGCGAGGCATTCCGTACCGGGACGCACAAAGCGCTGATTCTGGAGCATCTGCGGATCGAGGGAATCGAGCATCTCAAGGTGACCTACTACGGTCGGACAAGGTCGATGTCGCAGCTTGGTTCTGCTCTAAACTCACTCATTGCAGCGGCCCTGGTCTTTTATTCCGGCAACTACAGGTATGTCTTTCTCGCCTCGATTGTGCCTTACGTACTCGACCTGCTGAACCTGGCGACGTACCCTCGCGAGCTCGATGGCGAACTTGCTGAACTAGAGTGGCGTGCTGTGCCGGCTCAAGTCCGGACAACGACCCGCGCGTTTGTGGGTATTTTCCGCAGTCCCGGCGCCATTCGAGCGATTCTGAATAGCGCTGGATTCGATGCGTTCTTCAAAGCCACCAAAGACTACCTGCAGCCGGTGCTTAAGGCATTTGCCCTGGGGTTACCTATGTTTATCGCGTTTGAGTCAAGGCAGCGTTCCGCCTTGGTGATCGGCCTTGTGTACTTCGGTATCTATCTACTTAGCAGCTACGCATCGCGCAACGCCAGCAGATTCGGCCGCCGGTTCGGCGACGTTGCGCAAGCCATCAACGTGACGTTTCTGATCGGGGCTGGTCTGCTGCTGGTCGCAGGCGTGGCTTCGTGGCTGAACCTGCCTATTCTCTCGATCGTGGTCTTCCTGGGGCTCTATCTCTTGCACAACGTTCGAAAGCCGCTGAATGTCGCCTTTATCAGCGACCAGATCTCCAATGATGTGATGGCATCTGGTCTCTCGGTGGAGTCGCAACTGGTCACGCTGTTGATGGCGATAATCGCCCCGGTGTTGGGGGTGCTGGCTGATGTTGCTGGGATAGGCAGTGCGTTGGCTTTTCTCGGGCTGGCAATGGGGGGCGTGGCGCTCGTCGCGCAAGTCGGCAGCAGAGAAGATGCGAACGCGCCGCAGAATCCAGGCGCCTGAGAGTCTTGTCTTGCTGTCAGTAGTGAGAAGCCGGAGTGCAGATGCCGTCCATAGTTGCCCGGGTCCGGGTGCCTGATATGTGCATCCCGACCGGTCCCGGCCGGGATGGCACTCCCCCGGCGCAGCGTGCGAGAAGCGTGCGCCTTGACCACGGGGGTGCATGGCCTTCAACGTGGCAGAATCTCCACTGTGTGGGGCTATCGCGTTTGGAGTGGGGTGAGACATCATCCGTTATCCCGAGTGACCGACGCCGACGGGGCCGGCGTCGAAACGCAGAGAAACAAGACGATCCGAGCAGCTGTGTCCAGAGAGAGCGCTGTCGTGATTGTGTAGCTCAGGCGGTGCGGACTGATTTGATTTGGTATCTTGGCAGACGTCACGTTCGCTGGCGCACACGTAGCACGGAAGTGCTGTCTTGAACTTGCACTGTCGAGCAGATGGTCGGGCAGACAGACAAGTTCGAAGCTTCTGGCAAGTGCGACGGCCCTGGTCCGTTGTGGTTTCAGGTGGGCTAGGGTGCGACTTGAGGTATCATTGGGCTTCGGAATCCTTAGTGCTGACCGGAATGATGTGATGACAACACTGACCGCAAACCTGCTCCTGCTGCTTGCTGCCGCTGTATGGGGCTTTGCCTTCGTGGCGCAGAGGGTAGGGATGGCTCATATGGGGCCGTTCACTTTCAATGCGATTCGCTTCGCGCTGGGGGCGTTGTCTCTCATTCCGGTGATGGGTGCCACGCGCTCGCGACAGGAACACAACGCTCCTCTGGGGCGGGTGGTACTGAGTGGATCGGTGTTGGGCGTTGTACTCTTTGCCGCGGCGTCGGCGCAGCAATTGGGTATTATGACGACGACGGCGGGCAAGGCTGGCTTCATCACCGGCCTCTACGTTGTACTGGTCCCACTGTTGGCATTGGTGTGGGGCGAGCGAGCATCCTGGCTCACGTGGGTGGGAGCGCTATTGGCTGCGGGCGGGCTCTACTTCCTCAGTGGGACCGAGCAGGTCGGGTTGTCGACAGGCGACGCCTGGATCCTGCTGGGTGCGTTCCTCTTTGCTATTCAGATTCAGCTCCTGGCTTATCTCACTCAACGTGTTGATCCACTGCCGCTGGCAGCTGTGCAGTTTGTGGTCTGTTCCTTGCTGAGCTGGCTTGTGGCCTGGTCCACCGAGCCGATCACCTGGTCACGGCTCGAAGGCGGGCTGGTGGCACTCCTCTATGGTGGCTTTATGTCCGTGGGGGTGGCTTACACTTTGCAGGCCGTGGCGCAGCGGCATGCGCGCCCCACGCCCGCGGCCATAATCATGAGCTTTGAGTCCCCATTTGCGGCACTGGGCGGGTGGCTGTTACTGGGCGAGCGACTGGGTGCGCGCGGGGGCATCGGCGCTGCGCTGATGATGGCGGGGATGTTATTGACTCAGGTCAAGTCGAAGGAGGCGGCGGTGCCGACGCCGGACCCACCGGATTCAGCCAATCCGCCGACTCTGAAGACAGTGCCTCAGGTAGCTGAGGGTGCGGAGTAGTTCGTCAGCTATGAACAGACTACTATGGTTGGCGCGCGCGGCTTCGTTGGGGCAGTGTTCAGATATTCCGTGGGCAGCTGGGTGCAGACTCAGAGTCAGGGTGTCATGTTTCCATTCGGCGCCCTGGCGGTGAACCTGATCGGGTGCGCTCTATGGGGCTGCTTTCGTACCTCGCTGAGGGCAGTGGTTTCTTCGGTCAGGAGACTCAGCGCTTCCTTGTGGCGGGGATGCTGGGCGCGTGCACGACGTTCTCGACCTTCAGCTATGCGACGTTGGCTCTGTTGCAGACGAGTGACGACCTGCGGGGGTTGCTCAACGTCACGCTACACCTGACGCTTGGCTTGGCGATGGTTTGGGGCGGCAGGACGGCTGAACGCTGGCTCTGGAACTGGAACGGAGGCGGACCCTACGGGGAGCGGCTACCCTCGTCGATATCCTGGCTAAGCCCGAAGCTGTCGCCGGAGTCATGACCAGAGCGGAAGCAGGTGGCATTGGCATCGTCAACATCCCACAATCTCTTCCGGGGCAT
>JAGHDT010000010.1 GCA_021159805.1 Anaerolineae bacterium | reverse complement strand
GCGGTACATACCGAAGCGCATCTGCGAGTGGTAGAGCCGGTCGGGGCGGATGACCTGGTGCAGGCCGGCATAGGGCGTGGTGAACTCTTCGTACTCGTGTGTTACCTGGTTCTCGAAATCATACGAGCCGCAGAAGTAGTCCTCAGTGCCCGTGCCGCAGATTGTGGGCCACTTGGAGTCGCCGTCCATATAGAACTTGATCTCGCCCTCACCCCACCAACCACGGTTGTTGACGCCCCAGGCCATGTAGGTGCCCACGTACTGTCCCTGGCCTTTGACGCCATCCAGGATGGTGACGACGTCCTTGTAGGGGACGGGATTCACGCGCCGGAAGTGGGCGTGGAAGTAGGCGCATTCCTCGGGCACGTCTGTCAACGTGTAGTTGATCTGGTAGTAGAGGACCATGTCGTCTTCGGCGATGTTGGTCATAGTGATGCGGCAGCGCTTGTGGAAGGGCGTCTCCCAGTAGCAGTTGAAAGCGCTGCCGGGGTTCACGCAGACGGCCAGGGACGAAATCGGCGCATATTCGCCCCAACCCATTGCGAAGAAGTCGCCCACTGGGCATTCGACCGAGGGCTGTTCCTGATCGTCCCAATAGATGCGCAGGATGCTGAAGCGCCAGGTGCCCGTCGGCGTCATCCAGATCTGCTGGATCGCGCCAGGCCCCTCGATGTCGGCGAGGGTGAAGGTGGTCCCAGCCTCGATCCTGACCGAGGGTGAAATCTTCCACCCCTGGCCGAGGTCGCGCGCACACCGCGCTCCCGTACCTTCCGTTGCCATACCGGCTCTGCCCTTCTCGCCGGTGAAGTTCTCGGGGCTGAGTGAGCGCGTCAGTGCGTTCGACAGCCGCGAGAGATTGCCCATGTTCATGCCTAAGCCATTGAAATGTGTCATGTGTGTCCTCCGGGGTGATACTGGATATTGGATGGTAGATGTTGGATGCTGGATGCTGGATGCTGGATGCTGGCTACCAGCTGTCCGCCACTGGATACCTGGCGGTCAGGTGCTTCCGGATCTGTATTCTCCCATTCTGCTATTCGTTCATTCTTCCATTCGCTCATTCCTCCCCACGTAGTGGGGCTCTGACCACGCGCCGTGGCCACCCCAGTAGTCAATGGCGCGGACGCGGTAGAAGCCGGGGACGGTGCTGTGTACGTGCAGGAAGGCGGTGTCGAGTTGATCCTGGGCGTTGATGCGGGTGTAGGGACCGTCCTCGTCCGGCGAGAACTGCACCTCGTAGGTGCGGAGCGTGCGCCGGTCGACGGCCTGCCAGATGAGCAGGATCTCCTCAGCATTGGTCATGCCCTCATAGGCTTCGGAGCGGATGCCGTGGACCTGGGGTGGCAGCGTGTCCGGGCGTTGGCTTAGCAGCACCAGGGTGACGCCGGGCAGCGGCTGGTTGAAGCGGATAGTGAAGTTGCTTGCCTGGATCTTCACAGTGTGGGGTCTGCCCATCGCGCAAGGCTCCTGGACCGCACGCATAGCTGTATACTGTTCCGCCGTTGGCCGGGTAGGCGCGCCCATCTGCTCCCACACACTGAAGGGGTTGCCATGGTCCTCGTCGATGCGATAGTAGGCAAGTGAGGCCTCAGCGAAAGGCAGATCGCGAAACGTCAGTGTCACCGGCGTGCTACCGTCGGCCGTGATCTTGTCCTTGCTGTTGTAGATCAGTACCGCGACCTGGTCCTCTCCGCGGCGTGTCGCGATCACGCCCAGGGACTCGGAGACGTCGCCCACTCCTTCCACAGCGCAGCGTGTGTCACCCAACAGGGAGAGAAGCGTCATCACGGTGAAGATCGGCTGCTTGATGACCTCGAAGCGTCGTCGTCGGGGGTCCTCTCCGTACTGAGGTGCATCACGCTTGCCGTCCGCCTGGCCGTGGTCGATGTGGTCATACTCGGAGAACCGGGCCAGCAGCGTGCGATGCCCCCAGGTGCCCAAGAAGCCGTTATCGTTGCTGAGGATGCCATAGTCGACACCCATACCGTCGATGAGCGTGACCAGGTGCTGGTTGATGATCTTGGCCGCCAGTGCCGCATAGTAGGGCCGCCCACGCCAGGTGTGGATGGTGCCCCAGCCCACCTGGGGATCGCACTCGTTGTTGGAGAGCGGGATGCCGACCAGGCTGGCGTGGTGGTCGCGGATGTAGTGGACGATGTTGGCCTCGCGCTGGACGATCTGCATCGAATTCGGGGTCAGTTCCTCCAGATGCGAGCGCACGCCCTTGACGTGCACGGAGAGAAAGACCGGCTTGGTGGCGGACTCGCCGGTCAGTATGTTGGTCCCGCTGTCGCAGTGTGCCAGGAAGGCCGTGAGGGTGGGTGATAGATCGCGGCACGTGCCGGGACCGCCGATGCGCAGTGTGGGATCCGCGTCGTGCAAGCCGGCGCAGCAAGCGTCGTAGTAGACGATGAAGGCTTCAACGCTCTGTGTCCAGAAGTGCACGTCGGGTTCATTCCAGGTCTCGAAGAGCCAGCTGTGGATCACATCCTGACCGTAGCGGTCGATCAAGTGGCGGGCTAGGTCGCGGACGAGCCGGCGCCAGGCCGGGGCCTGCCGCGTATCAAGGTAGGCATCGAAGTAGCCCTCGACGTTTCCCATCAATTCGAAGATCGGTTTGAGACCATTGGCCACCAGTACATCCATTGCGGTGTCCAGCCGCGACCAGTTGTAGACCGGCGTCTCGGTCCCCAGCTCCTCGGCCTTGACCAGCTCGAGCAGGTAGTGGATGCGCACCCAGCTGATGCCGCCGTGGGGGATCGCGCCGATGGTGGCCATCGCCTGGCGCATATCGGCGTTGAGCAGCAGGTTCGCCGGTGTGAAGCCGGTGCTCTGCCAGAAGTGGCGCAGCTCGCCGATGGTCTCGGCGCACTTGATCGTGATGTCCACTGTGAAGCCTCCTTCGTTCGTGAGGTAGCTGCCCTGCTGGCTCTGCCGGCTTCCACTCAGAAGACGTGCCACAACGCCGTCTTCCGGCGCCACGTCTGTACCGGCACGGTTGGGTAGTTGGTCACGCCTCCTTGTGAAAGCACCGATCCTCGTGCCATTTCCCAGGATTCCCGACAATGTAGGCGCGGATTTGCTCCAGCTCGGCCTCACTCCGGATGATGTGGTCGTAATATCGTGGATGCCACCCGAAGTCCGACTGGCCGAGGTCTCGAATACGTTTTGTGCAGATGGACTCGAACTGACCAACAATGGACCCGACCGAGCTCGCCATCAAGCGGGACTCTGGGGAAGGGCCCTGTAGCTGAGACTCGTTGTGTGATTCAGTGATCACCAAGATTCCGTGGAAGTGATTCGGCATTACTTGGTACGCATCGAGTGCGACTTACGACCGTATGCGTGGTGTACGCCACCATTCCTCGGCAACATCAGTCCCAACGGTGACACATATGCTACCCCATCTAGGATCCTCGCCAAGCAGCATCTGTAGCCCTTGGTGCAGATCGTGATGAAGTAGTGCGCCGCGGACCGGTAGTC
>JAGHDT010000544.1 GCA_021159805.1 Anaerolineae bacterium | reverse complement strand
GGTACAGGCTGAGCTGCCGTGGGTTCACGCGGTGAGGGTTGCTCGGTAGACGTCATGTCCGGAAGCGGATGCGGGTGCAAGCATCGTGCAGGACGTGAATGCAACGCGCAGAACGGCCCAAAGCCTGGGGGAGTAGGTGAAAGGCCTTGGGCCGGCAGAGGGCGCTGGCACATCCGGATCAGTGAGGATTCGTGAGATTCGTGGTTCCTCTCCCTAGGGCTCCATCAACCCCTCGCGCCAGGCGAAGACGGCGGCCTGTGTGCGGTCCGACAGGTGGAGCTTGCCCAGCAGGTTACTGACGTGGGCCTTGACGGTCCGCTCGGTGATAGTGAGCTCAGCCGCGATCTTGGCGTTGGAGTGGCCCTCGGCCATCAGCCGCCGCGCGCTACGCGAGTGGAGTACGGCATCGCCGCGGGCTGCTGCCAGGATGGCGTCGAGGACGGTTTCCGCCTCCGCGTCCTTGAGCAGATAGGAGAGCGCGCCGGCCTTGATGGCGGCGAAGATCAGCTCATCCTGAGCGTAGCTGGTCAGCACGACCACCTGGGTGTGCGGGCTCACCTGGCGGATCTGGCGTGTCGCAGTGACGCCGCCCTGGTCCGAGGGCAGGCCGCCCGGCTTGAGCGGCAGCACCAGGTCCATCAGGACGACGTCGGGCACTTCCTGTTGGACGCCCCGAACGGCGGTTTCGGCGTCGCCGGCCTCACCGACGGTGTCGACGTCCGGCCGGGCACTGAGGTAGAAGCGCAGTCCTTTGCGGACGACGTCGTGGTCGTCGACGATGAAGACGGTGACGGGAGGATGCGGGGCGTTCTCTGATTGGACCACGGGTTGCTCCTTACAAAGCCACGATTCACGATGCAGAGCCACGATTCACGATGCACGATTCACCGGAGGCAGAGCTCAAATCACAAATGACGAATCACAAATCACAGAGACAGTGCGCGGCGGGTCGTTTCGTGGACAGTGGGCATCGGAATGCCTACCGTCCACAGGTGCCGATTCGCGTCGATGTGGTGACGGCAACGAATGATGGGACGCCAGAGGGTCAAGAATGACTCCTCTGGCGTCCCCCTGGTCCGTGTTCAGCGGCGCGGCTACTCCGTCTGGGTGATGGGCAGGCTGCCCAACAGCAGGGTGGGAGTGATGCCTTGCTCGGTGATGACGACCTTGGCGTTGTTCTTCAGCGAGTTCTCGGCCATTTCGATCCGGCGGAGGACCTGGGCGTTGCCCTGGAAGTAGGTGTTGGCGGACTCGTTGACCAGGCGGATGGCCTCTGCGCGACCCTGAGCGACCTTGATAGTGGCCTGGCGCTCACCTTCAGCTTTGAGGATGGCCGCTTCCCGCTGTCCCTCTGCGCGCTGGATAGTGGCCAGCTTCTGCTGCTCGGATGCCTCGAACTCACCGGTGGCCAGCAGCCGCATAGAACGCCGCTCCTGCTCAGCGGTCTTCTGCTTGTGCATAGCGGCTTTGATGTCCTCGGGCGGGTCGATGAGCATAATCTCGACCTTGCTGATGACCAGGCCCCAGTCATCAGCGAAATCGTTTAGCACGCGCTTCAGGTTAGACGCGATTGTCTCGCGGGCCACCAGGCTCTCATCCAACGTCAGGTCGCCGAACTCCTGGCGCAGGTTGGTCATCGCCAGTTGGATGATGGCGCGCTTCCAGTTATCGATGTTGTAGAAGGTGCGCTTGATCGATTCCTCGTCGGCCTTGGGGCGCACCCACATCACGCCATCGACGCGAATCTCTACGTTGTCCTTGGTGATCACCGGCTGCGGGGGGATGTCCATAGTGTGCTCACGTATGTCCCGGATGCGGGTGATGCTCACTATCGGGATTTGCAGGTTCAGACCGGGCGATATGAAGTTGCGGTACTCTCCCAGGATCTCTTGGATGCCGCGCTCAAAGGGCTTCAATGTGTAGATGAACGATCGTACGATTCTCATGCTGCTCCTTTTGACACTGTCGTCAGAACTTCTAACGTAGTTTGGGTTGGTGAGATGTCAATCTCGATTCGCTTAAGAGCTGGGTGACAGCCAGCCCACCGTTCGCGGGAGCTTCTGTACAAGAGGAAGCCTTCTGCCTGTCGGAATCGCGCAACGATTGCGCTTACTCGGTCTCTGTCACCTCCTTCATTTCGGCTTCGTCCAAGATGCGCGCAATGGCCATCGCTACCAGCGGGAGGGGCAGGGCCCGGGAGAGCAGGATCTGGGCGCCGGCGCGTGTCGCGATGCCGGAGCCCTGCGCCGTGGTGGGCGCCCGCAAGACATGGCTCGCTACCAGGACGGCACTTCCACTTGCGTCGAGCAGGACGGAGTCTTCCGACTTACTGTCGCCGTAGACGAGCCGGTAACTGCCGTCGTCGTACACAATCTCGGTCCATGTATCCATCCGTCGGCCACGGTACTGCATGGCTGCCAGCGCCTGGTCCTTTCGTTCCAGAACCGCCCTTCCCTTCAGCCCGCGAACCCGACGCAGCATCCAGTCTGCCCCACCCAGGTTCCACCGGTACCCCGCACGCTCCGGGACGATGCGGACCAGCGTGCTTGTCCCGTCCGCCGACCGCAAGGCGTAGGTCGGGCGCAGTCCCAGAAGGCGACGCTCGCGCTTCAGTACGTGGCTCCCCTGCCGGGCCACCGGTTCGCGCAGATGGTGGGCCTGATCGATGGGCAGCCAGGGCCACAGCTGGCCGACCGGGATAACCAGGCGTTCGCCGAGCCACGCCCACGCCTCAGGGCGGGGGAGCTCCGGCTGGATCCGGGCGCCGGGCCGGGCCGCTGCGGCGGCTTGGGCCGCCGGATGGCCGCTTGCGGGCAGATGATGGAGGGCGTCGACGGTCTGGCTGCGGGCCCAGCCCTCTGCGGCATGGCCTTTGGCGTCGTTCGCGGGCTGCGCTCTGACGTCGATCTCGGCCCGCACCGTGGTGCCGGTGCCCGGGTGGCTCTCCACCGTCAGCCGTCCGCCGTTGCTGATCAGCCGATCTTGCATGCTGCTGATGCCCAGGCCCTTGCGCGTCTGACCGGAGTCGAAGCCCACACCGTTGTCCTCGATTGTGAGGGTGACCCGATTCTCGGTGCAGCGGAGCTGCACATCAACGCGGGTGGCCCGCGCGTGGCGCGCGACATTGTGCATAGCCTCCTGTGCCACGCGATAGAGCGCCTCCGTGACGGCCGGGGGCAACCACTGATCGTTGCACTCGGCGTCGAAGTAGACCGCCAGGTGCTGCCGCGCCCCAGAGATGAGCGTGAAGTCATTGAGCGCTGCGACCAATCCGCGTTCCTGGAGCGGGCCGGGGCGCAGATCCTCGATCAGGCGTGTGGTCTCCCGCTGGGCCATCTGGGCCGCGGTCTCGATCTCTCGCACCATCTCAACCAGCTCGGATGATACTGTCTGGCCGGCCTGCTCGAGCAGTTGGCAGTGCGTGCGCACTGCACTGGCTGTCATCGCCAGGCTGAACAAATGTTGCTTGACACTGTCGTGAAATCGTGGGGCAGGCGATTGCGCTCCTCCACCACGGCGAGGGCACGGACTTGATCCGTGAGCCGGGTGTTGCTCTCGTGCAGCCGCTCCAGATCCTGCTCGTCCTCCTCCAGGTGTTCGGTCAGGAGGTTGAGCTGGCGCGTGAGCGTGCTGATTTCGTCGTGGCCGGACCCCGTGGCCCGCAGGGCCAGGTTGCCGCGCAACCACGCTTCGCTGACCTTGAGCAGCCGGTATAGTCGCTGCTGCCGCACCCGCGCGGCCCAGGCGGCGACGATGCCGGTCGCTGCGGCGGCTGATGCGCTGATCAGGACGGCGCGCCACCCTGTGGCGAGACCGATCACAGCGGTGCCGAATATGAGCTGCGCGGCCAATGTACACGTGAAGACGAGTCCCGCGCCGGAGAAGCCGACGCGAGACGCCAAGTTAGGACGATGCCACGGATCCTGCATTTGCATACCTGGACTCCCCACCTCGCCGGAGGTGTCGGTTCTGTTCTATACCATCATCGTAGCAGACAACGCCTTGTTTGTCATTGCGCCCCCGGAGGATATCCGTATTGGCCTTGGGTACAGTCACTGCTGCCCACTACAGTCAGGTCTACCTCGTATGGAGTGAGATGATACATCACCCGTCATCCCGAACGAGTAAGTATGAAAACGCGGCGCGCACAATCTCAGGTTCATGGTGGCCAATTCATCGGTTCCGCGACTGGGAACGGCTGAAGTCGTTACTACGAACCTGGTCGGATGCAGCGAATGGCGAGTTACTCTCGGAACGGCATCTCCGGTTCCCTCTCCGACCTCCGGTCCCCTCTCCCACCTCCGGCTGCGGAGGCACCGTCCTGGGAGTGTGGGAGATGAAATCCCCGGTCTAGGGGATGAAATCCCCGTTTCAGGGGAGAGTGATACGCTTCCCAGCGCGCGGGGTCAGGGCTCCGCCGGTTGTACTCGAAGCAGCGAGCTAACCCAGCTACGACCCCTGCAAAGCGCTGAAGGGAGGGATCTCACGCCCCAAGACTGTGCGTCATTGAGGCCCCAGACCCCTCACTGTCGCGACATGGTAAGCGACGGGGCACCTGGCCCGCTCCGGGTGGCAGCTAAGTTCGATGCTTCGAGCAAATGGAATGGCCCTGCCCGCTCAGCCAGGGACCACAGAGTGATTTTGACTTCAGCTCTCCTTCGGGGTAGAATAGCTTGGTCTGATGCATCTGAACATCTTCCCCGCCGGGCTGTGGCGTGGTCTTGAAGCTTCTCAGCCGTGAAGCGCACCGGGTACGGAGTGATTATGAAACCCACCGTTCTCAATGACCGATATCGCCTTGTTGAACTCATAGGCGCTGGCGGAATGGCCACCGTCTATCGCGGTGAAGATCTCATGCTGGAACGTCAAGTCGCTGTCAAGTTCCTGCGCGAGCCCTATGCCAGTGATCCCGAGGCCCGCGAGCGCTTTCTGTTGGAGGGGCGGGCGGCGGCGAAGCTGGATCATCCCAACATCGTGCGCATCTACGACGTGGGCCAGGACGCCGGCAACCATCCGTATCTGGTGATGGAGCTTGTGCCGGGTGAGGATCTCAAGACGATGATCCGGCGGTCTGCACCGCTCTCGGTCCCGCGGGCACTCACTGTGGCCCGCGAGATCTGCTCCGGTGTGGGCCAGGCGCACCGCGCCGGCATTGTGC
>JAGHDT010000611.1 GCA_021159805.1 Anaerolineae bacterium | reverse complement strand
TCGTCTCGGAACAACTCAACTCCTACGGTCAAGTAGTGCTGACCGCGCTGAAGGATACCGAGGACGCGCTTGCTCGTGAAAGCAAGCAGGCTGAATACGTGGCCAGTCTCAAGCGCCAGTTGGACTCTTCGGCCAAAGCCACGGCCCAGACCCTCGATAACTACACAAAGGGCGCGACGGATTTCACCAGGTACCTGACGACGCTGCTGTCCCACCAGCAGTTACAGCGCAATTACGTAACGGCAAGACGCAACCTGATACTCTACCGAATCGACCTGTACCGCGCCCTGGCCGGCGGTTGGGAATTGTCCCGCCCCCCTCGTGCGAAGGTCTCGGAGAGACTACAGGCCGTCAGAAGCCCGTTCCCAGAGAGAACTGCCGGGCCGTCGCATGATGCGATAAAGCCGGCGGCACGTTGAGTTCAGGAGAGTGATGAATATGCCCGCAATCCATCAAGAAGGCAGCGATCCCCTAAGGACGACCGGGACGGACGTTGCGTCGGTTCGGCCCCGTCTGCGCCTGTTTCTGGCGACCGCGACGGCACTGCTGATCCTGGCTGGCGGTGGGGCTGTGTCCTATTACTGGCTGACGCACAGAGCCAAAGCCCGACCGCGACCGCCCGAGCCACGGGCCGCCCTGGTGGAAGTCGTCGGTGTTCACCCTCGGACCGACCAAGTGCTGGTTTCCGCCATGGGTGTCGTGGTTCCGGCCAAGAGCATCGAACTGGCATCCCGCGTCAGTGGAAAAGTCGTCTCGCTGACCCCCGAATTCATCCCCGGCGGGATGTTCAAGGCCGGGGATATTATGTTGCAGATCGACCGCAGAGATTATGATCTGGCCGTACGGCAGCAGCGAGCCGAGTTGCAGAAGCGCCTGGCGGAATTTGAACAGCGAACCGCTGAGGTAAAGCAGCGCGAGGCTGAAGTGATCACCGCTCAATGCAATCTGGCACTCGAGATGGGCGAACAGGCCGTGGCCAGGCGTGAGTACGAACTACTGGGCGAAACCATACGACCGGAGGATGAGGCGCTGGTACTGCGCCGGCCGCAGCTGAAGGCGCGCGAGGCGGCGTGTGCGGCAGCCAGGACGGCTAAGCGCTCGGCAGAAGCCGTCAGGCAGGCCGCGGTTGCGTCCAGGTCCGCCGCTGAGACGGCGCTTG
The DNA here is from genome assembly GCA_021159805.1 of Anaerolineae bacterium. Classification (GTDB taxonomy): domain Bacteria; phylum Chloroflexota; class Anaerolineae; order B4-G1; family SLSP01; genus PWVB01. Next base: position 9,530 of record JAGHDT010000611.1, on the reverse strand, counting down.
AAAAGGCCGAACTCGACCTTGAACGAACCACGATCCGTGCACCTTTCGACGCGGTCATCCAATCGAGGTCCGTGAATCTCGGCTCGCAGGTCTCGCCGGGCCAGCCGCTGGCCTCGCTGGTAGGGACACAGGAGTTCTGGGTCAAGGTGTCCTTGCCGGTTGATGACCTGAAATGGATACATATCCCGGGTTTCAACGCAGAGAAAGGTTCCAATGTTCGAGTTTACTACGAGGCGGCCTGGGGGCGGGAGGCGTTTCGTCTCTGCACGGTCAAGCGCCTGATGAGCGACCTGGAACCCCAGGGCCGCATGGCCATGCTGCTGGTCTCGGTGAGGGACCCACTTGATACCAAGGCGGCGCTTGGCCGGCGTCAGCCGCTGCTGTTGGGTTCTTATGTTCGTGTGGAGATCGAGGGGCCATCCTTGCCGAATGTCATCCGGGTGCCTCGAACGGCCCTGCGCGACGGGAAAAACGTGTGGATCGTGAAACCCGACCACACCCTTGAAATACGCCCCGTGCGTGTCAAGTGGAGCGGCAAGGAGGATGTCCTGATCAGCGAAGGCCTGCGCGATGGGGAGCTGCTGATTACCAGCGACTTGGCGGCACCTGTGGGTGGTATGCGGTTACGTACATCGAAAGCTGCAGCAGGTTCCTGCGATGATCGGCGAATGAGCGGACCCGGGACCACCCGTCCTGCGGAGGAGCGGCCGTGAGTGACCAACTCCCCCGCCGGGAAAAGCATGGCCCAATTGCCTGGATGGCCGGCAACTCCGTAGCCGCTAACCTGATTATGCTGATCTGTCTGGTCGGCGGGTTCCTATCCCTGCAACATATGAAGCAGGAGGTGTTTCCCGATATCCAGATTGACACCGTGGAGGTCTCTGTGGCCTATCCTGGCGCCACGCCCGAGGACGTGGAGAAGGGGATCATCCTGTCAATCGAGCAGGCCGTTCAAAACTTGGATGGTGTGGACGAGGTCGCGTCCGTCTCCCGCGAGGGTTGGGGTAGGGTTAGCGTAACGCTGCTGGAGGGTGCCGACGGCGAAAAACTCGCCCAGGATGTCAAGAGCGAAGTCGACCGGATTACATCTTTCCCGGAGGACGCCGAAGAACCGCAGGTCCGTCTCGTCGCGCACAGGCGTGGAGTGCTGTCACTCGTACTGTATGGCGACGTGGACGGGGTCATCCTCCATGAACTCGCCGAGCAGGTTCGCGACCAGTTCCTTCAGGACCCCGACATTACCCAAGTGGATGTCTCCGGCCTCCCGCCGTTGGAGATCGGCATCGAGATTTCCCAGGAGAATCTCCGCCGCTACGGATTGACGTTGGAAGATGTCGCCACCAGGCTTCGGGACGCTTCGGTGGACTTACCTGCCGGCGGACTGAAGACAAAAGGCGGCGAGATACTTGTCCGGATAAGGGAGCGTCGCGATTACGGCCGGCAGTTCGCCCAATTGCCCGTTATAACCGCCGCCGACGGCACTCAGGTCTTGTTGAACGACATCGCCACGATCAACGATGCCTTCGAGGAAACCGACCGCTACACGACCTATAACGGCAAGCCCGCCGTGATGCTGGAGGTCTATCGAGTGGGCCATCAAACACCCACGCAGGTCGCCGATGCGGTTCGACGACAACTGGCGGAGATCATCCCCAACCTGCCCCCGGGCGTCCAGGCCTCCATCTTCAACGATATGTCGGATATTTACCGCCAACGCGTCCAGTTGCTGTTGAAAAACGGCGCGTTTGGTTTAGTGCTCGTTCTGGTCTTGCTGGCGCTCTTTCTCGAGGCCCGACTGGCGTTCTGGGTAGCGCTGGGAGTTCCGGTTTCGTTCCTCGGGTCCTTCCTGTTCCTGCCGGCCGCAGGCGTAACCATCAATATGATATCACTCTTCGCCTACATTATAGCAGTGGGCATCGTGGTGGACGACGCTATCGTGGTCGGCGAGAACGCACACCACTATCACCAGGAGGGCATGCCGTTCCTGAAGGCGGCCGTCCGCGGCACGCGCGAGGTTGCCATGCCGGTGACCTTCAGCATCCTGACTAATATCGCCACATTTATGCCCCTTTACTTCATACCGGGAGTGATGGGCAAGATCTTCAAGATGATCCCTATCGTGGTCAGCATCGTTTTCATTATCTCCCTGGTCGAAAGTTTGTTCGTGTTGCCCGCCCATCTCGGTCACCAGCGAGAGCGGCGGCGGAGGGGGATTTCGGCATGGCTTCATCAAAGACAGCAGGCCTTCAGCCGGGCCTTCAAACACTGGGTGCAGCATCGTTACGGCCCGTTCCTGACCTTCGTGGTCCGTCACCGTGTCGTGACCATCGCGGTTGCGGTCAGCCTGCTCGCAGTCGTGCTGTCATACGCCCTAAAGCGGCCGGATGGGGTTCGGCCTTTTTCCCACAGTGGAGTCGGACTTTTCCCAAGTGAGCGTGACACTACCATACGGCTCGCCCGTGCAGAAGACCGAAACCGTTGTGAATCGTCTTGTCCGGGACGTTCACCAAGTGGTCGGCAGGAGCGGCTATGAGGAACTCATCAAGTCGATCACCTGCGACATCGGGATCAACGGAAGTCACACAGCGCGGGTTCGGGTTGAACTGGCCGACCCCGAAATCCGCGAGAAGATTATGAGCACAGAGGAGTTCACGCGCCGCTGGCGAGAAGAAGTAGGGGAAGTGGCCGGGGTCAAATCGCTGATATTCGCGTCTGACGTCGGCGGCCCGGGCAGTCACAGCCGCCCCGTGGCGATCGAACTGAGCCACCGTGATATCGGCGTGCTCGAACGGGCCAGCAAAGAACTGGCTCAAGCCTTGCAGGCGTACCCCCGCGTCAAGGATATTGACGACGGCTTCCAGCCCGGCAAGGAGCAGCTGGACTTTACCATCAAGGCGGAGGGCAAGAGTTTAGGGCTTACAGCCAGGGCCGTCGCCCGCCAAGTCCGCAGCGCTTTCTACGGGGCTGAAGTGCTTCGCCAGCAGCGCGGGCGCAACGAGATCAAGATCATGGTTCGCCTGCCGGAGCGCGAGCGGATAACCGAACAGACCCTGGACGAGCTTATGATTCGAACGCCGGCGGACACTGACGTCCCCTTGCGCGAAATTGCCACGGCGCACCGAAGCCGAGGTTACACAACAATCGACCGTCGCAACGGCCGGCGTGTGGTGCAGGTCTCGGCCGACGTCACGCCGCGGAGCAAGGCCGGTGAGGTCCTCGACGACCTGAAGGCAGGCTCCCTTCCTGTTTTGATGCAGAAATATCCGGGCCTGTCGTACAGTTTTGAAGGTCACCAGGCGGAAATGCGCGACAGTATTGCAAGCCTGAAACTTACGTCCCTACTTGCCCTGATGGTGATCTACGCCATGCTCGCGATCCCCTTCCGCAGTTTCATTCAGCCGCTGATCGTGATGATGAGCATCCCGTTCGGCATCGTCGGAGCGTTCCTCGGACACCTTGTGATGGGTTACGACCTGTGTATCCCCAGCCTCTTCGGTATCGTGGCGCTATCGGGAGTGGTAGTGAACGATTCGCTGGTTATGATCGACTTCGCTAACCGGCGCCGGAGGGAAAGGGGCACATCCCATTACGAGGCCATTCATTCGGCCGCGGTCCAGCGCTTTCGGCCTATCCTGCTGACCACCCTTACCACCTTCGGCGGTCTGGCCCCGATGATCTTTGAAAGGTCACTCCAGGCCCGGTTCCTGATCCCGATGGCCATATCGCTTGGATTCGGCTTGCTATTTGCCACCTTCATCACGCTCGTGATAATACCCTGCCTGTATTTGATTGTCGAAGACCTGCGTCGCATCCTATCTCGCCTCCTACGGCAGATATCCGGTCCCGCTGTGGATGGCGACCGTGCCCGCTTGGTTCCCCAAGAGTCTCCGGCAACACCGGCTTTTGATGACAAGAACGGTTAGAACCGGGACAGCAGCGTGGAAACGGACGCCGAAGGCTGTGGGCGATGTTGGGCAGCGGCGTGATCCGGCCGACAGCCCCTATCTGACGCCGTAGTTACTTCCGGCGGCTTGGGGTGAGAGCGAGTGCCGAGCAGGCATTCTCAGCCGCCTTCGTATTGGCCGTCGAGCGGAATGGGAAGCGCTCTTGCCAATTTTTTTTGGCCTGTGCCAATTTTCGGCTTGACAGATGAGGTAATACCGGACATAATGAGTATATATTCAGAATATGAGCATATACTCTATGGTGTGAGCACCTGCTCATATGCGGAGAAATTCCATGCCAGACCGAGAGAGCGTTGAGGCGAGCCGAAAGGAACGCGAAAGGGAACGCCACCGCCTCGAGATATTGAAGGCGGCCGAGCGCGTTTTCATCCGCAAGGGCTATCACGCCGCGACCATGGAGGAGATTGCACAGGAGGCGGAGTTCGCGGTCGGCACGCTTTACAACTTCTTCAAGAGCAAGGATGACCTCTACGCTCGCGTCATTGACGGGATCGCACAGAACTTCACGAAGCAGTTTGAGGCGAACGTGCTGAGCACCGATGATCCGGAGCAGGCCATTGCCACCCTGATCGAACTTCGGCTGACGCACTTCGAGGACCACCGTGGTTTCTTTCGTGTCTTCCTGGAGATGGCACCAGGCAGTCACGTGGACCCGACTCGGGCTTTTCCGGAGGATTGTGCGGCGTTGTACGAGCGATATGTGGGAGCAGTTACCGAGATATTCAAGCGCGGTATTTCCCAGCATGTTTTTGACGAGACCGACCCGATGTACCTTGCGTTGTGTCTGGAGGGAGTCATTAACGCTTTTGTCGCGTACTGGTCGAAGCGCGAGCCGACCGAGTCCTTGTCGGTTCGTGTGGAGAAGATGAAACGTGAGTTTATAGGACGCATCCGCTGGAAACCGCGCGCCGGGGAAAGCGAAGAAGCCGCACAGCCGCGGCTGAAGGATATTGATCCGAAGGTCATTGCCCCCGGAACGGGATAGCCAGGCCCGTGAGAGCCTCTCGCACGGCCGCTGGACGGGCTGAACCGGCTTAGAGAAACGGAGTGCATTTATGAGTCATCACAGATGGGAACGTACTCTTGCAACAGTCCTGTTAGCCGCTCTTTTCTTGCAGGGTTGCGACCGCGGGCAGAAATCTCCGCCGCCGCCCGATCCGGAAGTCGCCACGGTGCCGGTTCAGCCTCAGCGGGTCGTGCTGACCACGGAGTTACCGGGACGCACCTCGCCCTATCTCATCGCACAAGTCCGGCCCCAAGCGACCGGCATCATCCAGAAGCGGCTCTTTACGGAAGGCGCTGTCGTCGAGGCTGGGGATGTGCTGTACGAGATCGACCCCAAGAGCTACAAGGCCGCCTACGCCAACGCGAAAGCTGTTGTGGCCTCGGCGAAGGCAAACTACGCGACCGCCCTGGCGGCCCGCGACGTGGCCAAGGCGTCCTTGGCGTCGGCCAAGGCCGCCCATTCGCGCGCCGAAGCGACAGCAGTGCCGATTCGCCTCCGGGCTCAGCGATTTAGCGAGTTGGTAGCCAGCAAGGCGGTCAGTCAGCAGGACTTCGACGATGTGTCCGCCGCGCTGAAGCAGGCGGAAGCCGGTATCGAGAGCGCCGCGGCGGCGGTGCAGAGCGCCGAAGCCGGCTGCCTCCAGGCCGAGGCGTTGATCCAGGCGGCGCAGGCAGCCGTCGAAACCGCCGAGGCGGGTCTGGCCACGGCCCGCATCAATCTTGACTACACACGCATCACGGCTCCAATCGCGGGGCATATCGGCCGCTCCAGTGTCACCACTGGCGCTTTGGTGGCGGCGTACCAGCCTGTCGCCCTAGCCACCATTCAGCAACTGGATCCGATCTACGTGGACGTGGTGCAATCCGTAACCGAATTGCAGGCGTTGAAGCGCCGATTGGCGGAGGGGCGGTTGACACACGACGGTGAGAATCAGGGCAAGGTCACCATTCTTCGTGAAGACGGCACGCCCTATCTGCAGGAGGGAACGCTGGAATTTCGCGACGTGACGGTGGACCCCAGCACGGGTTCGGTCATTCTCCGGATCGTGGTTCCCAATCCGGACGGCGAACTCCTGCCGGGCATGTTTGTCCGCGCCGTGCTGAAAGAGGGGGTGAAGGAAGACGCGGTCCTTGTGCCCCAGCAGGCCGTCAGCCGCACACCGAGGGGAGAAGCGTTCGCGTGGATCGTGCAGCCGGACGGTACGGCGGCGATGAGAATGCTTACCCTTGACCGCGCCATCGGCTCTCAATGGCTCGTGTGCTCGGGACTGGCGGTCGGCGACCGGGTCATTGTGGAAGGCGTGCAACGCTTGCGGCCGGGCGTTGGCGTGAAAGCGGTTCCTTTCAATCCAGATGGCGTCTCCGGATTGCCCCCCGAGAAGGCCATGTCCCCCTCGGGTCCGGCGAAATAAAGGAGATCGTCCATGTTATCGAAATACTTTCTCGACCGGCCCGTTTTCGCATATGTCATCGCCATCTTCATTATGTTGCTGGGTGTGCTGGCCATCTACAACCTGCCCATCGCCCAGTATCCGAACCTCGCGCCACCGTCCATTCGGGTTACCTCCTTCTACCCGGGCGCCTCGGCCGAGACGGTGGAAAACGGCGTGACCCAGATCATCGAACAAAAGATGACCGGCCTGGACAAGATGATCTATATGGCCGCCACGAGCGACTCCGCCGGGACTTCCATGATCGAGCTCACCTTTGCGCCGGGGACCGATCCGGACGTGGCCTGGTCCAAGGTGCAGAACAAGCTTCAACTCGCCACGGCCAGCCTGCCGGAAGTGGTGCAGAAATCGGGCATCATGGTCGGCAAGGCCACGAAAAACTACCTGCTTATGGTGGGCTTGATCGCCGAAGGCGGGAGTATGAGCGCCATTGACGTCAGGGATTATGCCCAATCCAACCTCGAAAAGGTCCTGGCGCGGGTGCCCGGTGTAGGTGAGGTCGAAGTCTTCGGCTTTCAGTATGCCATGCGGATCTGGCTGAATCCCGACAAGCTTACAGAATATCACCTGACCGTGGAAGACGTAATAATGGCGCTGCGCGCCTATAACGTGGAGGTCTCCGCCGGTCAGTTCGGCGGCGCGCCTGCGGTCAAGGGGCAGCGTCTGAACGCCTCCATCATCGTCCAAAACCTGCTTCAAACCCCGGACGAATTCGCCGCGATTCCCCTGCGCACAAATTCTGATGGTTCTATTGTGCGTGTCAAGGATGTAGGCCGAACGGAACTGGGAACCGACTACTACGATATTGATGCCCGGTACAACGGCAAGCCGGCCGCCGCCCTGGCCATCCGGATGGAACCGGGGGCCAACGCGCTCAACACCGCGAACGCCGTGAAGTCCAGAATGCAGGAGATGAGCCGCTATTTTCCGCCGGGGTTGAAAGTGGTTTATCCCTACGACACCACCCCGTTCGTCAAGGCGGCGATCGGCCAGGCGGTCAAAGCTCTGCTCCAGGCCATCGTGCTGGTCTTCTTCGTGATGTGGTTGTTTATGGGCAATATCCGCGCCACGCTGATCCCGACCATCGTGGTGCCGGTGGTGCTGCTGGGCACCTGCGCCGCGCTGGGGGCGTTCGGGTATTCCATCAACATGCTGACTATGTTCGCCATGGTCATTGCCATCGGATTGCTGGTGGACGACACCATCGTCGTGGTGGAGAACGTCGAACGCCTAATGAGCGAAGAGGGCCTCTCTCCCAAGGAAGCCACCGCCAAGTCCATGGGCCAGATCACCAGCGCCCTTATCGGGTTCTTCCTGGTGTTGACGGCCTTGTTCGCGCCCATGGGGTTCTTTGGCGGCTCGACGGGCGTCATCTACCGCCAGTTTTCCGTGACTATCGTCTCGGCCATGGCATTGTCGGTGACGATGGCTTTGATCCTGACCCCGGTGCTGTGTGCGAATATACTCAAACCGGTGGCCAAGGGGCACGAGGCGGCGGAAGGCGCCATCCGGTTCCTGCGCCCGTTCTTCCTGTGGTTCGACCGCGGCTTCTACTGGTTTCGCGACGGCTTCGTGAAGCTGGTCGGCTACGGACTGGCCCGGAAAGCGCGCTTCCTGGTCGTGTATATCCTGATCGCGGGGGGGCTGCTGTGGCTCTACAGGGGAATGCCCACGAGCTACCTCCCTGACGAAGATCAGGGAATTCTCCTGTGCCAGATTATTATGCCAACCGGCGCCACCATGGAGCAGACTCGGGCCGTCGCGGACAAGGTCCAGCAATATTTCCTCGAACGGGAAAAAGAGTCGGTCGAATCCTGCATGACGATTGTCGGCATGGGGTTCTCAGGCCGGGCGCAGAATAACGGCATGGTTTTCGCCAAGCTGAAGGACTGGAAGTTGCGCGACCGGCCGGACCTGCGGGTCAAAGCCATCGCCGGCCGGGCAATGGGCGCGTTTTCCGGAACCCGCGAGGCGCTGGTGTTTGCCTTTCCGCCGCCCTCCATCATCGAGCTGGGCAATTCCATCGGGTTCGATTTCCAGTTGGTGGACCGCGGAGGTATCGGGCATCAGGCCCTGATGAATGCCCGCAATCAGCTTCTCGGTATGGCGGCGCAAGACCCGCGACTGGCGAAGGTCCGGCCCAACGGTATGGAAGATGTGCCCGAATACCGAGTGGACGTGGACTGGGAGAAAGCGGGCGCGCAAGGGCTGCCGATCTATTCCATTCACAACACCATCTCGGCCGCCTTCGGCAGCGCCTATGTGAACGACTTTATTCAGGGCGGCCGCGTCAAGCGGGTGTATGTCCAGGCGGATGCGCCCTATCGCATGGCGCCCGAAGACCTGAAGAAACTCTACGTTCGCAATGTGGCCGGCAAAATGGTGCCTTTCGATTCCTTTGCCACGGGCCACTGGACCAGCGGATCTCCGCGCCTGGAGCGCTTCAACGCGTTCCCGTCTATGAACATCTGGGGCGAGCCGGCCCCGGGCCGAAGCTCCGGCGAGGCGATGCAGGCTATGGAAGATCTCGCCGCTAAACTGCCGCCCGGGGTCGGTTATGACTGGGCCGGGCTCTCCTATCAGGAGAAGCAGGCTTCCTCCCAGATCGGGCTGCTGTACACGTTTTCGCTCTTGATCATGTTCCTCTTCATGGCGGCCTTGTACGGCAAGTGGGACGTGCCCATCGCGATCTTGCTCATCCTGCCGCTCGGCGTAGTCGGCGGCTTTCTGGCCACCTCCTGGCGGGGGATGCCGAGCGACGTGTACTTCCAGATCGGAATGTTGAACACGCTGGGGCTGGCGACGAAAAACGCCATCCTCATCGTCCAGTTCGCCATGGCCGGCGTGGCGGAGGGGCTGGGATTGATCGACGCGGCGCTGCGAGCGGTGAAGTTGCGCCTGCGCCCGATTCTGATGACGTCCATCACCACCGGCATCGCTGTCCTCCCCTTGGCCTTCAGCACGGGCGCGGGTGCAGGCGCAATGAACGCCATCGGCACCGTGGTGCTGGGCGGCATGGTTACCGGCACGCTCCTCGTGGTGCTGTTCGTACCGCTGTTCTATGTCTTGATCGAGAAAACCTTTGGCAAACGCAAACCCCAACCAGCGG
>JAGHDT010000513.1 GCA_021159805.1 Anaerolineae bacterium | reverse complement strand
TCGGTACATCGGGCGGACCTTCATTCAGCCGGACGCACGGCTGCGGCGGCGCAAGGTTGCCCTCAAATACAACGCACTTCCGGATTTGACAGGCAAGCGCATTGTATTGGTCGATGACTCCATCGTGCGTGGCACGACCAGCGGCCCAATCGTCGCGCTCCTGCGGCAAGCTGGGGCCAAGGAAATCCATATGCGCGTGGCATCACCACCTATCCGCTTCCCCTGCTTTATGGGCGTGGATATGGCTACCCGTCAAGAACTCATTGCCGCGCGGATGTCGGTGGACGAAATCGCCAACCACATCGGTGTGGACAGCCTGGCCTATCTATCGCTGGATGGCCTGCGAAGCGTCGTGCCCTTTGAGGGCAAGGCACACTGCCAGGCCTGTTTCAGTGGCGACTACCCTGTGGACGTCGAGGGAAGCGGCGGCAAAAAAGCGTTTGAGTGCTAGCTTGAGTCACAAGCGCACTGTAAACCATCTTGGCTGAGTCTGTAGTCTGAGAGTAGAGTAAGGAGAACCATGCAAATCCTTGTGGTGGGTTCCGGCGGGCGAGAGCACGCCCTGGCGTGGAAGTTGATGCAGTCACCGAAGGTGGACCAGGTCTTCGTCGCCCCCGGCAACGGGGGCACGGCAGCCTTTACACAGAATGTGGACATTGCGGTCACCACGAACTCGGAGTTCGCCATCGCCGGGCTATTGGACTTCGCCCGGCGACGAGCGATCGATCTCACCGTCGTCGGTCCCGAGGTCCCCCTGGTCAATGGGATTGTCGATACCTTCCAAGCGGCCGGGCTGCGCGCCTTCGGCCCCACCGCCGCAGCAGCTCGTCTGGAGGGCTCCAAAGCCTTCGCCAAGGAATTCATGGTTGCCGAGGGAATCCCGACCGCCCCGGCCCAGATCTTCGACGACTACGAAGCGGCCCGGGCCTTCCTTGCCCAGCACACCGGTCCCATCGTGGTCAAAGCCAGCGGCCTTGCCGCTGGCAAAGGTGTGATCCTCTGCGACACGCCGGAAGCGGCACAGACAGCCCTGCACCAGATGATGGTCCAGCGCGTCTTCGGCAACGCCGGCGACTGCGTACTGCTGGAGAGCCTGCTGGAAGGCGAGGAGACCTCGCTGCTGGCGTTCAGCGACGGCACCACAGTGATACCGATGCTGCCCGCCCGTGACTACAAGCGCGCGCGGGACGATGATCAGGGCCTCAACACCGGCGGTATGGGTGGCTATGCCCCCTCGTCCCTTCTGAGTGAGGAGACGATCGAGTCCGTCACCGCTGGCGTCCTGCAGACCACTATTGATGGTATGCGCCGCCGCGGAACGCCCTTTGTCGGCGTCCTGTATGCGGGTCTGATGCTCACCGCTGAGGGACCGCAGGTGCTGGAGTTCAACGCCCGCTTCGGCGATCCCGAGACACAGCTCCTGATGCCGCTCCTGGAGTCCGACCTTCTCGACATCATGCTGGCCTGCGTCGAGGGCCGGCTCTCGCCTGGCGACGTACGATGGCGATCCGCGTGCAGCGTCGGCGTCGTGCTGGCCTCGGGCGGCTACCCTGGCAGCTACGAAAAGGGCAAGGTGATCACCGGCCTCGAAGAAGCCGCCAAGATTGCCGCCGGTTCTGCCGCCGGCTTTGCCGGCACGATCTTCCACGCGGGGACACAGCTCCAGGGCGATCAGACCGTCACTTCGGGGGGGCGCGTGCTGGCCGTTATCGCAACCGCAGCCGACCGAGAAGCCGCGCGCAACAGAGCCTACAAGGCCGTCAGCAAGATCCATTTCGAGGGGTTGCAGTTCCGCACCGATATCGCAGCGCTGCGCCATACAGAGAACCCCGGAGGAGACCCGACCGACACGGATCGTGCACGGGACCAGGAGAGCGCCTACACTGCAGCCGGCGTCGATATTGACGCCGGGGAACACGCCGTGGAATTGATGAAGGCCGCCGTGCGGCAGACCTACACCCCCGAAGTGCTGAGCGGCATAGGTGCCTTTGGCGGCTCCCTGAGCATTGAAGCCCTGAGCCGGGACCACAACCTCGTACTGGTGGCCACCACCGATGGCGTGGGCACCAAGACGATGATCGCGGAGGCCATGGGGGTCTACGACACCATCGGCCACGACATCGTCAACCACTGTGTCAACGACATCCTTGTCCAGGGCGCCCGCCCCTTGATTTTCCTGGACTACATCGCGGCTGCCAAGCTGGACCCGGTCCAGATCGCCACGGTCGTCAACGGCTGTGCCGCGGCCTGCAAAGCCGTGGGCTGCGTCTTGATCGGCGGCGAGACTGCCGAGATGCCCGGCGTTTACAGCCCCGGCTCCTTTGACCTGGTCGGCACGATGGTCGGCTGGGTGGACCGGGACGCCCTCATCGACACCAGCGCGCTGCGTTCCGGCGATGTCTGTATCGGGATCCCCTCATCAGGGCTCCACACCAACGGCTTTTCCCTGGCCCGCCGTGTACTTGGTTCCGTGGGCTGGGACACCGTGCTCCCGGAATTGGGCAAATCCGTCGGTGAAGCGCTGTTGGCGCCGCACCGCCCCTATCTGCGAGAGATAGAGGCTCTGTGGGCTGCCGGCGTCACCATCAAGGCCATGTCCCACATCACCGGCGGGGCCTACATGGAGAACCTGCCCCGCGTCCTGCCCGACGGCATCGGCGCCCGCATCGACCGCAGCGCATGGGAGGTCCCCGCCATCTTCCGGCTGATCGAGAGACTCGGCGAGGTGGATGCCCTGGAAATGTACCGTGTTTACAACATGGGTGTGGGACTCGTCGCGATGGTTGCCCCGGACGACGTCGACACAGCGCTCGCCGCTGTGCCGGGGGCCCTCGTGATCGGCGAAACCACCACCTGGGACGGCAGCGGGCCAAGAATCATCCTCTAGCAGCAGCCAGGAGGGCAACGTGAACCACCATTCTCTTGACGGTAGTTGGAATCTCTATGGCTTCCCCGAGCGGAGTAGCCCCGTCCACCACCCAGCCGATCTCGCACACCACCGTGACGCGGCCCTCTCGGCACAGGTGCCCGGCAATGTCGAATTGGATCTTGCCGCAGCGGGCCGAATCGCCGACCCGCTCTTCGGCGACAACATCCACGCGCTCAAGGAGTACGAGCTCTACGAGTGGTGGTATGAGCTGGCCTTCGAGGCGCCTGTCGCGGCCCTGGACGCCACACGCACCACCGAACTTGTCTTCCAAGGCGTGGACTGTATGGCGACCTATTGGCTGAACGGCGACAAGATCGGCACCTCCGACAACATGCTGGTCGCGCAACACATCGACATCACGGGACAGCTGCACAGGGAGGGCCGCAACACACTCACCGTGCGCCTCGCATCCCCGGTTCTGGAGGCCCTACGCCGGCCCTTCGATCCCTCGATGGCCACATGGGGATTCGGCGAAGACCGGCTATGGGTACGCAAGGCCGCGCACAGCTACGGGTGGGACATTATGCCGCGTGCCCTATCCGCCGGCCTCTGGCGCTCCGTGGATCTCGTGGTCCACGACGAGGATGAGATCCGCGACCTCTATTTCTTCACCCAGTCGATCCACCCGGACAGAGCCAGCGTGGGGCTCTATTTCGAGGTCGCCACAGCCCCGGAACGCATGCTCGACCTCGGACTGCGCATCACAGGACGGTGCGGCACATCGACCTTCCAAACCCAGCATCCGGTACGCTTCAAAGCCGGCACGATCTCCTTCGAGGTGCCCTCCCCGCAGCTCTGGTGGCCGCACGGCTATGGCGACCCCGACCTCTATG
>JAGHDT010000469.1 GCA_021159805.1 Anaerolineae bacterium | reverse complement strand
CCACGACATTTTGAATGAGATGAAGCGTGGTGCTGATGAGGCGCACCGAAACAACTACGTCCTGATACCCGATCGCCGCGAAGCGATCCACTGGAGCCTGTCCCACAGCAAACCGGGAGACACCGTGGTTTTCTGCGGAAAGGCCGGTGAAATCACCCTTGAGCGCGCCAATGAGACCATCCCCTGGGATGAGGAAACCATCGTCCGCGAGGTCCTACGGGAGATCCGCAACCCCACACCCTGAGCCGCGCCCCTTGAGGGATCCAGAGAGCGCAATCGGAGCAACGCTGCACTATGGCAATACGTAACATACTGCTACTTGGCAATCCCAAGCTCTATGAAATCTGCTCATCGGTCCGTCAGGAGGAATTTGCGGTCCTGAAACCGGACATCAGTGACCTGAGAGACACACTGCTGGCCTTCCGCGGGCGGCACGGCGTCGGTCGTGCCATCGCTGCACCACAGATTGGGGTAATGAAACGCATCGTCTTTCTCGAGCGTGTCAGCAACACAACCGACGAAAACGACAGCGGCATCGTTACGCCCACACCACTCATCAACCCCGTCTTGACCAACAAGAGCGAAACCATGATGGAGCTCTGGGACGACTGTATGAGCTTCCCCAACCTCTTGGTCCACCTCCGACGCCACGCCACCTGCAACATCACGTATCGCGATCTGGCGTGGTGCGAACACACCATCCATCTTGAGGGTGATCTGTCCGAACTGCTCCAGCACGAGTGTGACCATCTCGACGGCGTGCTCGCCGTCGCCCGCGCGATCGACGGGAAGGCGTTTGCGTACAAAGAGCAGCTACAGGCCGGGATAGGATTCCTGCGTCAGCAAGTCTAGAGTCAAGAGTCAAGAGCCAAGACTCTTGCTCCTGAGCTCAAGCCGTCTGTTGCCGGCTCCGAGCGTCGCGAGAGACGATTCTTGACTTTTGACTTCTGACTCTTGATCCGCAATTCGCTTCCCTCACCAATCCTGATACCATACGATCCATTACCCAATAACAAAGGAGTCACAAGTGATCGAAATCGCAGAAGCGTTGGGCACCCGCCCTTCAGAGCTGTGGACTATGGTCAAACAAGCCGGGATCACACACGTCGTCGGCGGGATGGACCGCCGCCGCGGCCTAGACGTACCGCGCGACGAACTACCCTGGGGCTACATGCCGCTGGTGAGGATCAAGACGCGATATGAGGACTACGGATTCAGCCTGGACGTCCTGGAGAGTCGACTGCCGATGAACAAGATCAAGCTGGGCCTGCCCGGCAAGGATCAGGAGATCGAGTACGTCATCGACCTTATCGAGAATATGGGCAAGCTGGGCATTCCGGTCTGGTGCTACGAATGGATGCCCATCATGAACTGGATGCGCACATCGACCACGACACCGGCACGCGGCGGCGCTCTTGCCACGAGCTTCGACTACGAACTAATGAAAAACGCGCCACTGACGGAATACGGCGAGGTACCCGATGAGGTACTGTGGGAGAACCTTGAGGCTTTCCTGAAAATCGTGGTACCCGTCGCAGAATCAGCGGGCGTCAAGCTGGCTATGCATCCTGACGATCCGCCACTCTCCCCCATCCGCGGTCTGGCTCGCATTATGCGAAGCATCGACAACTACCAGCGCCTGTTGGATCTCTACCCCAGCCCCGTCAACGGCATCACCCTCTGCCAAGGGAATTTCACGTTGATGACCGACGACCTGCCGGCGGCCATCCGCAACTTCGGGAAGCAGGAGAAGATCTTCTTCGTCCACTTCCGCGACGTGCGAGGGACCCCGAAGAAGTTCGTCGAGACCTTCCACGATAACGGCAAGACTGACATGTTCGCCTGCATGAAGGCCTACAAGGAGGTCGGCTTCGACGGTGTCTGCCGCCCCGACCACGTCCCAACCATGGCCGGTGACAACAACGACCGCCCCAGCTACTCGAACATTGGCCGCCTCTTCGCTATCGGCTACCTGCGCGGCCTGCAGGAGGCCGTCTACGCTGAGTAGATATACCGAAACCAACGGCGAGGGCGGGGAAACTGCTGGCTTTCCCTGCCCTCGCCGTTCTAGTGCGATGAATCGTGGGAACGCACCACCAGTTCCTCGTCCCACAACCCTCACACGGGTCATCCACGGTTGCTGGCCCGCAGCAACGCCTGGCGTTGCCGTATCATATCTCGCCATCATCTTGGGCTAGAGGAGACGCGCGACCTCGGACCTCTATATCTGCTGGCGCACACTCGGTCCAGCCAACACCAGACGGAATGGCTGATCGCGCGCCGCGACCTCATCCAATACTCTAAAGAAACTCGCCGGATTCTTATCGTATTCCCAGCGCAGGTTCCACAGGATCAGAGGTAGCGAGTCACCTCCGTCTGACAGGTCACTGCTCAATGAAGCGCCGCTCATCGCACCGCCCGGTGCCGCACTGTCGAGCCTCAATCCAAAGAGTGAACTGTGAATGGTGAATCGTGGAACTTGCCGGACCCACCGTGGTCCCTCTAGCGCCCATCATTCCCCTCCTCCGCTCCGATCATCCGGTACACACATCCCCGCGGGATGAAGTGCACCGAAACAAGGGGGAACTGCGCCTGGATGGTCTTGGCCAGGCGCATCATGCCCGGCTCCTCGCTCGTGGCGTGGTTGACAATGATGACCGGCAGTCCCGCATCCATCGCGTAAGCACCGTGCTGCCAGTAGGTGAACCCATCATCGGTACAGATCGCCAGGTCAACCGCGAGATCGGCGATGTAGGCAAAGAGCGGCGTGATCGCGCCCGTGCCGATGGCCACGCGGGTGACGGGTCTGTCGGGATCGCCAATAAGCTGCACAGCCTCCTGCCCGAAGGCACCGGACCTGGCAGCCACCTGGCGCGCGACATCGCCGGCGGTACGACCGGTGACGTCGTAAGCCCGGTAATAACCCTCCCCAGCGATCGCCTGGCCGAGCCCCAGCGCCTCACCCCAGGCATCGGGAATGCCCACTTCAGGCACTTGATCCCACAGATCGTGACACCGGATGATGGTCAGACCGGTTTCCTCGACAAACGCCCGCTTGTCGCGAGCCCCAGCAAGCTCGAAGATTGCGCTGTCCGGATCATCGTGATGGTTGTAGTAGGTCGGCTCGTGCGTGACGAAGACATTGCAGCCCAGCGCCTGAGCGCGCGCCAGGGCCTCGCGGGTACTCATCCACGATACGGCAATGCCCGTGATCTCCACATCGGGGTCACCAGACTTGTAGGTATCAACCGTCTTCTCCAGATCCATCCACCCACCATCGAGCGAGCGGAAGAAAGCTTGTAGATCCTTTGCGAACATAGGCACCTCCAGAAAGCCTTCAGCAGTCAGCAGTCAGCAAGAGACAGCATTATGTGTAAGGAGTAAGGAGTTGGTCGTGGCCCGCCACCATCCCATCTCCACCATCACGTGGCCGACGATCGTGCAAACGTTCCAACCTGCACCGTTTCTCTCCTACCAACAATGCACCCGGCCCCGCAGGTCGCGCCCACGGGCGAGCGCAGCTTCAGCGGCATCGCGGTCCAGCCCGATAATGTTGAGTCCCTGGTCCACCGTGTGATCGAAGATGACATCCATATCGTTGTACTCAGGCTGTGACATGTTGATCGCTGTCAACCCCTCCATCGTGGATGCAGACGCGATATAGTGGTCGCCACGCCCACAGAAGTGGAGTGCGCCGCCACCCAAGGCCTTGAGCAGACGCCCATCATAGGGCTTGATGAAGCGGTCGAACATCCGAGGGGAGAGGTTCATAGCAGAGTCATCCCGCAGCATGATCTTACCTCTGTGAACCAGCGACCAGTGAACACTCTCTTCTCCCGCGAACGGAACCAACTCTGTCCAGGCCTTCATATAGGCGATGTACGTCTCTGTCACCAACGCCAGTAGCTGTTTCACCAGATCTGGGGCTTCAATCAGCGCCACGAACAATGAGCTGCCCCATAGAAGCTCACAGATATCCATCGGGCCCTGCATGTCCGGATGGTAGAGGTGGACATAGCGCCGGATCTTGGGATAGGGCGCGAACATCCTGTGGTAGCTCCTGGCCATCTCGAAGACCTCGCCCCCCAGCCCCATGCTGAGGTCGGGGATGCCGCGATCCAAGAGTGTCTTCACGGCTTCCGCCGCCTTCGTCGTATCGGCCTTACCGAGAGATTCCGCCAGGGTCGTGCTCTCCACCCCACCCAGAGGAACCGAGGTAGGGAGGGTGTCGGTCTCCAGATCCATCACGAAGAGCTCGGCCCCGAATAGCGTCGGGATGATACCGGTGCCGTAATTGCAGCGCACCGCCATCACGGCGCTGGTTCCTTGTGCCAGCGCACTCGAGCAGCCGCCCAACTGCTGCAGAGCCATCGCCTCATAGGAATCCAGCGCATCGTTGACCGGCACATGCGGCCACACCAACTTGGCCGGGGCAACCCTCACGCGCCGCGGCGAGAAGATGTCCCCGGTGAACTTGCCGTCCACAAATCCGACCCACTCCGCCCACAGGGCCGCCTCCACCTCGGGGTCAATCCGCTCCTCCAAATCGTCCAGGTATTGCTCAATCGTCACCATAGACCCTCCACAGTCTGAGTAGAATCTCGCGCAAAGACGCAGAGACGCCAAGGGCAGAAGACAAGGAGACTTCCTGACGCTTCTGTCTCTCTAGGGAATAATGCTCACTCTTCCAATTGATTGACAACACGCCGAATGCCATCCTTAATCAACGGCATCCCGAAGTTGATCAGAAGCCCAAGCCATCGATCCGATACCCGCAGGTATGTAAGCAGCTGCTTGTAGTGAACAGCGGCCATACGCTCAACCGACCTGAGTTCCACAATGACCTTATCTTCAGCAACCAGATCCGCCCGGTACCCTACGTCCATCACGACACCATCATAGATCAAAGGCATTGGTTGCTGCGGAGCCACTTTCAAGTCCCGCTTCCGCAGCTCATAGATCAACAGAGCCTCATACGCGGACTCTAACCGCCCCGGCCCCAGGGCCGTGTGCAACTTGTATGCAGCATCCACAACTACCGTGGCGATCTCATTCTCAGTCATACCTTTGCGCCCTTGCGTCTTTGCGTGAGCCATCTTGGCCTATCTCAGATATCCATCGAGTTGAGCACCGCGTGGTCCAGTGCGGCTTTGACCTCGCGCCAGGCCTCACGCGCGCCCTCCTCGTCCAGGTCGGGCACAAAGCCGAAGCTGAGATAGAGCTTGATCGCGGGCAACCGGTTCGTCTGTGTCCCCAGAAATGCCTTGTCGTGCCACTGAGCCATCTGCCGCAGAGCTTGACTCAACATCGCCTTGCCGATGCCGCGCCCCCAATAGGATTCACGCGTGGCCACCCAGTGAATCTGCCCATAGTCCTCCCCTTTGTGAGTGCGATTGTACCACGACGTGATGGTGGCGACGCCAACGCCCTTGGCATTCTCCACGATCAGGCCCCGCCGTTCCAGAGCAGGCAAGTCATCGCCGAACTGCGACGCAAACAAGTCCGCGTCGATCCGTGCAAAGGGCTCCGCATCACGCCAAATGTCGGTCCACAGCCCTCCCTCGTCCCGGCGCAACGCGCGTAGGGTGAATCCCTCCGGCAGTGCAACAACCGGGATATCCTCCAGATGCGGGCGCACCATGATCACCGGCCACCCCTCAGGGCCCGGGGGTCGCGGCGACGCGGCCGCCGCGGTGGCGGCCGGCTCGACCACGCCTTGCTTGGCGCGGAAGATCCGTCGGGCTGCCCAGTAGGCCGGTTTGCGCCGCCGGTCACGCGTCAAGACGCCGTAAGGGCTGATCGAAAGGTAGTTGCTGAATGCAAATGTGGCCGGTGGCCAGGCGTGGTCAGCCCAACACCAGACTGTCGCGCCGCACACATAGGGAGCATTCATTCCGGCGAATTCATGCTCGATGACATCCGCGTGCAAGTCGCCACCATAGGCGCCATCCACCACGTCGTGAAGTGAGACGTAGCCGAATTCGGCAATGAGAATCGGCTTGTCAGGAAAGTGCCCGTGAAGCTGAGCAAGGCCGCTTCGCCAGAAACTCGATGAGGTCGAAAGATCATAATCAGTCTTGCCACTGTGCACGATGGCTCCCACACTGGGATAGGCGTTCACACAGATGACATCATCGTCTTCAAAACGCGGGTGCTCTTGCCAGTGATCACTCACATGCACAGCCAGTCGCGTGGGATCAAGGTCACGGGCCATGCGAACGAGCGTCCTGTTGCCGGAAACCACCTCAGGCCGGTGCTCCTCGGTCTCATTACTCACCGACCAGAACACAACCGACGGATGATTGAAATCGCGCTCAACTAGCCTGCTGAGCTGGCGTTCCGCGGCAGCCAGTTTGGCTGCTGCCGCGGCGTCGCCTTCCGCCAACCCATTCCACCAATAGAGCGGAATCTCGTCCATCACAAGCAGCCCCAACTCATCGCAGAGATCTAGCTCGTCCGGATGGTGGGGGTAGTGGCAAAGCCGCACAAAATTGGCACCGGCCTCTTTCATGGCCACGAAGTCGCGCCGGGCGAGCTTGGTGTCCGGGCACATGTTGCGCGAGGGTGAGTCCTCGTGCCGGTTGAATCCCGTCAGGAAGATCGGTTCACCGTTCAGCAGCAAGGTCCCATCGCCGACCTCAATCGTGCGGAAACCAACGCGCAGAGTTCGCACGTCGATATCCTCACCGCCTCGACGCAGGGCAACGCGAACCACATAGAGAGTGGGGATTTCGGGCGACCAAGACTGTGCACCAGGCACAACCCCCGCCAAAGACACGGCGGCCTCCCCACCAGCTGCTACCGCCACCGGAGTCTCCGGCAGCGTCGCCAACACCACCCCATCCCGCTCCGCTACGGTGGTCACAAGCAAGCCGTCGACGGCTTCCTCACGCTGATTCAGAACGCGGACCTCGACCGTCAGGTGTCCCCCCACCTCCTCCGGCGTCGCCACCATCTTGACGGTATGCAGAGCGCACAGATCGCCGAACTCAAGCGTAACCTCGCGCAGGATGCCGCCAAAGTTGCGCCACCCCCACTGCATTCCGGGGACGTTGCCCTGTTGCCGTTTATTGTCCACACGCACAGCAATAAGATTCGGTCGGCCGAAACGCAGGCGGGAGTGGATGTCAAATGCAGACGGCAGGTACGGCGCATCAACCATACCGACCTCGGCGCCGTTGACCCAGACTCGCGCACGGCTGTTCACGCCTTCAAAGCGCAACGTAGCACGGCGCCCGCGCCGTTCCTCGGATACATTGACCCTATGCCGGAACCAACCAGTCCCTTCATAGGCGTCCAGGCCGGGATAACATGTCTCGAAATCCACCGGCACCTCGACCTCACGCCACCGGCGGTCAGCGTGCTCAGGATCTGCATAACCCAGAGCCTCGCCGATGTCGGCAGGATCAGGGCAAAAGCGCCAGAGGGAAAGCGTTGTCATAATGTGTTGACCCCTTGTGGAAGCGGTGCGTGGAACACGGTGCACCATCAAACGGTTGCACGTTGCAGGTTGCCGAGTTGCACGTTGGGAAGACAGCCGCGACTTCGCACAGACGCCGTTGGTCCCAAACTTTCAAACCTGCAACCTGCAACGTTCACCCTGAAACCTCTCCTAACCCAGCCCTTGCCAAATCTGATACGCCCCAAACCCGGTCAGCATCACAGCCGATATGCCGACCATCGCTCGCGTGATTCGTGGGCCAAGGCGCCGCGCGGCGCTGAAGAGCACGATCAGGGCAGCCAAACTTATCACCATGGTGCCGTAGAAGCCAACCAGAAACCCGGCCGCGCGCAGCCACGACTCCCGCCACGCCGAGAGCAGGAGAGGGCCCGTCACCAGCCCCCAGAAGAGATAGGGCCCTGGACTGAGAACGTTCATCAGCGCAGCTTTGAGAATGCCCTGGTTGACCACGCCCCCACCCGCCACCGGGTCCGCGAGATCGAAATCATGCCAGGACCTGAATGCACCCCACGCAAGGATGAGCACAAACGCGCCGCCTGCAAGGTACAGCACGCGCTCCCATCCCACCGGAATCCTGGTGAGCAGGAGCATCGCCAACCCAATGATCGGCCCATCGCTGATCAGCGGCGCCAGTGCGGCATATAAGGTTTTCCGCCAGCCGCGCTGCAAGGATTGTGAGATAAGATAGGTCTGGAACGGCCCCGGCTGCACAGCACCCGTGAACCCATAGCCGATGCCCTGAATGATAATGGCAAGCATCAGACGCGATCCGTGTGGGAAGTCACCCAGTCGCAGACGGCTCTGATGGTCTCGAGCGGGCACAGCGGAGGCCCAGAGAAGGCCTCCGCCGGCAGCGATGACAGGTCAGGCAGCAGCTTCAGCTTGCCACACGTGTGCAGCACCAACACCCGATCATAGCGGCGCATTATCTCACCGTACTCAGTACCATGGGGCACGCAGTAACGGAGACACTGACGTGGTGAGATCAGAGTCGCCGACGTGTTATCTCTCGTATAGAGCACATCGCTCGTGGCACGCTCTGCGAGAAGCTGCGCTCTCTGGAACAGGCCGCAGTGGACCGAGTCGAAGAGCGCCTCGACATCGGCCCGGTGATCCGCCAGCAGCGGGGATGCGTTTTCAGCTCCAGCGAACCACTCCAGGAAATCCATCAGCGGTGAGTCGCCGATGCTGGCACGGGCGAAAGCGGCCTCGCCAATGTCGCGGGCGCGACTCTGAGCCTGAGCCAGCCGGTCCGGATCGAGTTCGACACGCGTGTCCTCAGAATGCGCAATCATAAGCTGCAGCGTCTCACGATCCAGCACTCGAAAGATGATCGACTGCCAGGCTTGCGACGTCACGTCAAACTGCTTCACCATCTGAATTTCCCACAGGAGTGTCTCAGACACTGTGACCTGACGCCCGCTCCTGGTTGCTGTTCGCACCGAGCTATGCGCCCGCACTTCACGCACACGCGCCGGGGCACCTATGTGCTCATCACTGCCGATCCAATCGTGGATCTCGCTGATCGTCATAGATTGAACGGCACTCGCTGTGCCCGGGGATAGGCCGCGTCCAGTTTCGGCCAGAACGGCGACTGGTCCACCGACTCAAACCGAATCGCAGCCCCCCAGATCTCACGTTCGTCATCACATCCGCTCTCATCGCCGTCTCCTCACGCTATCCTGGCTGACAGCCGCTGCAGCTGTACCGCCAGGCATCTCACTTGCGCGCTGCCTTGAGAGGCCATCACCCTCCCAGCTCTATTGAATCGGCACTCAGACCTGCAACCCACATCAGCACATGACTATCCCGCAGATATTACGGCCGGTCGCCGGAGACAGTCGAGTTCGCGCGAACGACCCGCCGCGCAGCAGGCCTCGCCGACACTGCATCGTCGTGGCGGAAAGACGGGGCTGACCGTCTGTCCTCTGCAGGAACCTTGCGCCAGTGTAGCACGCTTCAGGGAATTTCCGATTGGTGTGGGCTCTCCGCCCTCACGGCACGTGTAACATATGAGACAAGAAACCGGAAGGTCAGGCCATGGCCATGTGGTTCCGCGAAGGGGTGCTGCTGTCAATGGCGCTTGTCCTCAGTGCTGGACTAACCTCGTTCTCCGGGCCGTCTGGTCCCTGCTCCCCGACCGACTGTCGATCGAAGTACTGACATGGCTTGACCCAGAAGACGTGATGGTGATGGGCGTGCCACTCATTGTGACGCCAGGGTTCAGGAAGTTGGTGTCAGCCAGACAGACTCAGACCACAACTCCCTGGGTCCGTCCTGTATGCCAATCTAGCCGGACTCGGTTGCCGCTGGGGCCATCGTGCTTCTTCTGAGCGACAGTCTCCCGTGGCATCACCACGACAATCCCGACAACTCTACTCTTCTCCCTTGCATCTTAGCCAGACCTGTGGTAATATATATTCAGTTTATCGCATATGATCGACCTTGGACGACGGTCACGACCCTCAGATGTCGGTTGAGGGACTGGAAACACATCAGGAGATAAAATGAAGAAGCAGGAACTGCTAGAAAAAGGGCTGTGGTTTCACGGGCACAAGTGCCCGGCTATGCCGATGGGACTGCGCGTCAGCCTGGCGGCCATGCAGGCGCTAGACGTGGTACGAGCCGGCGCTGGCGAGCTGGTGGCACTGGTCGAGTTGGATGAGGCCCACTGCGCAACCTGCTTTGCCGATGGTGTTCAGGTGGCCACCGGCTGCACGTTCGGCAAGGGCAACATCAAGAAGCTGCACTATGGTAAGTGGGGGCTGACCTTGATCGACAAGAAGCAAGGAAAAGCCGTGCGCGTGGCCCCACTGGCAGCGGCGATGGAAGCCAACAAGCGGACCGAGTTTATGACGCAGCGCAAGGCAGGTGTTCCACCCACCGTGATCCCCGAGGCGATCTCGCAGCCATTGGTCGATCGCGTGATGAATGCACCCGACGACCAACTGTTCCGGATCAGCGAGGTGTTTGACTATCAGGTAGAGGAGCTACCTCACACCTTCGAGTCTGTTGTGTGTGAAGCGTGCGGTGAGATGGTCGTAGAACGCAACGCTCGCGTGCAAGGGGGTCGTGTGTTGTGCATCCCCTGCGCCGGGCTTGGATAGAGAGCACGCACGGCTAGCTGGACTGCCCGCCCGTCGCCAAGACGTAGCGTTCCAGGAGATTCTTCAATGATGACTATGCTCTACGTGGCTCCGCCGATCTTCTTCGTCATATCCCTTGTGTTCTCGATGCTGGGTATGGGAGGATCGCAGCTCTATATTCCGATCCTCTATTGGCTGGGCATGGATTTCAAAACCGAGGCGATCCCACTGGGGATGCTCCTCAACGTGGTCAACAGCAGTTCAGCGGCGATCACCTACGGCCGCAAGAGGCTGATCGCGTGGCCGGTAGCTATCCCTTTCGCCGTGGCTATGATCGTCCTGGCGCCGGTAGGAGTCTGGCTGAATGTGCAATTGCCGGTCAAGCCGCTGCTGGTCTTTTTTGCCCTCTTCACCGCCGCTGCCGCGGCACTGATGCTTTCCGGCTGGAAGCCCAAGCAGGGGGCGCTGTCGGCTCGAGGGCGGGTGGTTCTGGGATTGTCGGCCGGCAGCGGCCTGGGGTTGATCGCGGGGTTGATCGGACGCGGTGGAGGCTCTTTTGTCGTTCCCCTGCTTTACATCGCCGGGCTGGAGGCCAAGCTCGCCGCAGCCACATCGGCCTTTATCGTCACCTGTTCGGGCCTGTCCAGCTTTGCGTCACACATCGCGACGGCCGCCCAGCCGCAGTGGGGTGTGTGGATCGCTTGCCTCGTTGCCGTGTTGCTGGGCAGCCAGATTGGCTCACGGCTGATGGCTGGGCGGCTCAAGTCACACGCTGTCAAGCAGATTTTTGGCTGGGTACTGTTGAGCGTAGCCGCGTTGATCCTTGTCAAGGATGTCATTCTGTCCTGACATCAGAAAGAAAATGCACGGCCCAACCTATTCGGAAGGCGGTAACGATGGAAGCAACTGCACGTGCAAGCATTGGAAGCGCTCCGGCGATCTCAACAGATCTGGCCACGCTGTTCAAGGCTCTGGCGCATCCCAAACGCCTCGCGATTCTGGCGACGTTGAGAAACGCCGAACGCTGTGTCTGCCAAATCGAGGAAGCCCTTGACCTGCGCCAGGCCTACGTCTCACAACAGCTGACAGTCCTCCGCGAAACCGGGCTCGTCTGCTACAGGAAGGACGGGTGGAACGTTTACTACCGAATTGCTCGCCCTGAAGTCTATGCCCTGCTGGAGATGGCCATGGCAATCAACAACAGCCCGGGCGACTGCGCCGTCGTAGCACCGGCTGAGCGAGACCGGCTGACGTGACGCGGGTCATCCTGGGGATCTCATCGTCAACGTCTTCTCTCTGACCACAGACACATCTTGGGGGTAACGGACTGCCATATGCCACAGATT
>JAGHDT010000063.1 GCA_021159805.1 Anaerolineae bacterium | reverse complement strand
TTGGGCAGGGCGCCAAACCCGGGATCGGGGGGCACCTGCCTGGCGAGAAAGTCTCCGCTGATGTGTCCCGGACGCGCATGATTCCCGAAGGGACCGATGCGCTTTCGCCGGCACCGCATCACGACATCTACTCCATCGAGGATCTTGGGCAGCTCATCTTCGCGCTCAAGGAGGCGACTAACTATCAGAAGCCCGTGGGGGTGAAGATCGCTGCGGTGCACAACATCGCTCCGATCGCTAGTGGTATCGCCCGGGCCGGGGCCGACTACATTGCTATTGACGGCATACGTGGTGGCACGGGTGCGGCACCCACTATCATCCGCAACAACGTTGGTATCCCCATCGAGCTTGCCATCGCCGCTGTGGATACCCGACTGCGGCAGGAGGGGATACGTAATCAGGTTTCGCTTATGGCGGCCGGTTCGATCCGCAACAGCGGCGATGTGATGAAGATCATCGCGCTGGGCGCTGACGCTGCCTACATCGGCACCGCGGCGTTGGTCGCGATGGGCTGCCACTTGTGCCAGAAATGCTACACGGGCAAGTGCAATTGGGGCATTGCAACGCAGGACCCCTATCTTACCAAACGTCTAAATCCCAATATCGGTGCCCGGCGACTGGCAAACCTCATTCGCGCCTGGTCACTGGAGATCAAGGAGATGCTGGGGGGCATGGGGATCAACGCGATTGAAAGCTTGCGCAGCAACCGGGATCATTTGCGCGGCGTGGGGCTCAACCAGGTTGAGCTGGATGCGCTGGGCGTGAAGTCCGCGGGGATAGCCTAGGGCAGACGGAGGAGAGCGATGAAGCGGATCTATGTGAACGAGGAATACTGTATTGGCTGTCGCCTGTGCGAGATACACTGCGCCGTGCAACACTCGCAGTCCAAGAAGATCATCAAGGCCTTCAAAGAAGAGGCCCCCAGGGCGATGGCACGGATATTAGTGGAGGAGGAGGGGCCTCTTTCTTTTGCGATGCAGTGCCGGCACTGTGAAGAGGCCCCGTGTATTGAGGCTTGCATCGTTGGTGCGATGTACCGTGACGAGGATACAGGTGCGGTCCTGTGCGACGAGGATCGCTGTGTCGGTTGTTGGATGTGTGTGATGGTCTGTCCGTTCGGCGCTATCCAGCGGAACGTGGCGGGGAGCAAGGCTGCGTCCAAGTGTGATCTATGTTATGGAGAGGAGATCCCAGCCTGCGTGGCTCACTGCCCGAACGAGGCATTGACCTTCGTGGAGGTTGGGTCGATGGCGGGGGAGGGGCGATGAGATACGTCATTATCGGAAATTCTGCGGCGGCCATCGGATGTGTTGAGGGCATCCGCCACCACGATCCTGATAGCCCTATCACGATCGTCGCTGACGAGCCTCACCACACGTACTCACGCCCGCTGATCTCCTACCTCCTGGGCGGGCTGGTCGACGAGAACCGGATGGGCTACCGGCCTCCCGATTTCTATGAGAAAAACCGGGTTGAGACGTTGTTGGGTGTCCAGGTGACGGAGATTGATCCTCAAGGTCGAAGTATCTCCTTGGCCGGTGGCGGCGAGCTTTCCTACGATCGCTTGCTTATATCCACCGGCGGGAAGCCCTTCGTGCCACCGATTCCCGGTGCCAACCTGCCGGGCGTCTTCACTTTCGTCACGTGGGAAGAAGCCCGTCAAATCGGGCACTTCATCGAGGACCGTCAAGCCAAGTCGGCTCTGGTTATCGGGGCAGGCTTGATCGGACTCAAGACAATCGAGGCCCTACTGGCGCGAGGTATGAAGGTCACGGTCGTGGAACTTGCCGACCGGGTCCTCAGCAGGATCTTCGACCCCACGGCCTCTCGGATGGCCGACATCATCCTGCGTCGAGAAGGTGTGGACGTCAGGACAGCGAATACGGTCACGGAGATCATCGGTCGCGGGGGGCACCTTGACCACGCCGTACTGCGCGATGGCGAGCGTATCGATTGCGATCTGGTGATCTTTGCCATTGGTGTCCGCCCCAACACCGGGTTGGTCCCCGCCGACAGCGGCATACGGGTCGAGCGGGGCATTCGTGTGGATGAACACATGCGCACCACTGCCCCGGATGTCTACGCAGCGGGGGACTGTGTGGAGGCCTATGACAGGCTGACGGATGAATACCACCAGATCGCCATCTGGCCGCTGGCCTATCGCCAAGGCTATATCGCCGGCTGCAATATGGCCGGGTATGATCGCGAATATGAGGGTGGATTCCCGATGAACTCGATCAGTGTCTGCGACGTGCCTACGATCTCTGTGGGGATCATTGATCCTCCGGATGACGGTGACAGGTACGAGATCATGGATGACTATGACCGTGAGTCGCTGACCTATAAGAAGTTGGTCTTGCGTGGCCATCGCCTGGTGGGGGCCATGTTTATCAACGACATCGATCGCGCAGGCATTTACACCGGACTGATCCGTGAACAAGTCGACATCAGCCAGTTCAAAGAACACCTGCTATCGGGGAGTTTCGGCTTGATCTCATTGCCGAAGGACTACCGGAAGCACCTCGTTATGGGAAGCGGGATTGAGGTCTGACCAAGTTCATGGGTGCTGGCCAGTCAGTGCCGAGAGGCAGCTGTCGGAGGGGACAATGTACCGGACAGCTACCAGAATGGGGGAGAGCGCGATGCATATAACATCCTTGGAGAACCCATATGGGGATGACAAAGTCTATGATGCCTGCGGTGTCTTTGGCATTATGGATACGACCGGAGAGTGTTTTTCCGGGCAGGATGTGGTGACAGGCCTGGTCAATATGACCGAGCGGGGCAACGGTCTGGGTGCAGGATATGCTATCTATGGTTGCTACCCTGACTACGCTGACTGTTACGCCTTCCACGTGATGTACACGAACCCGGACAATCGCCCGCAGGTGGAAGCCCGTTTGGAGAGCAGCTTTGTTATGGTGCGCGCTGAGGAGGTGCCCCACAACCCCACACCGGAGTTGCATGCCGCGCCGCTCATATGGCGCTACTTTCTGCGCGTTGACCCGAACCATCCGCGCGTGGTACTGTTGGGCGAGCTGGAGTATGTGGTTGCCACCGTGATGGATATCAACATTGCCGGAATCGGCGCCTACATCTATAGCAGTGGCAAGAATGTGGGGGTCTTCAAGGGGGTCGGCTTTCCCCTTCAGATCGCTGAGTATTTTGGCGTTACGGACTACAAGGGTTACATCTGGACCGCGCACAACCGCTTCCCGACCAACACGCCCGGGTGGTGGGGCGGGGCGCATCCATTCAGCCTCCTGGACTGGACGGTCGTGCACAACGGGGAGATCTCATCGTATGGCACGAACCGGCGCTTCCTGGAGATGCAGGGCTATCACTGTACGATGACCACTGATACTGAGGTGATGGCCTATGCCGCAGACTACCTGATGCGCCGCCACAACCTGCCGGTGAAGGTGGCGGTCAAAGTCATGGCCGCGCCCCTGTGGGACGACATCGAAAGGATGCCGCCTGAGGAGAAAGCCCTGTGCCGCACCTTGCGCCAGGTTTACGGATCGCTGCTCTTCACCGGGCCGTTCACCATCATTCTGGCCCGCGAGGGGGAGATGATCGGCTTGACCGACCGCTTGCGTTTGCGCCCGATCGTTGCGGCAACCAGCGGGAGCCGGCTCTACATCTCTTCGGAGGAGGCGCCCATTCGGCTGGTCAACCCGGAATTGGACCAGTTGTGGAGCCCCATCGGGGGTGTGCCCGTTGTCGGGCGCGTGGGCGTCCCGGCCCAGGTGTCGGCGCCACGTACCGCATCCTGGCAACGTGAACCCGTTGCCGCCGACTAGCTGTGTTTCAGGAGGGGGGGGGCGATATGATGGATGTGGGAACCGCGACATGTCACATTGATGCTATGGATATGCATTACCGTGAGCTGAATACCCGGTTGCGTGAGGCCGTGAACGAACAAGGAATGGCGCAGATTGAGATCACCAACGTTTACGGACAGCGCTATCTGGGGACCGATCTGCATCGCCCGGTCGAGATCCACATCCGTGGCACGCCAGGCAACGACCTCGCTGCGTTTATGGATGGGCCGCGGATCGTCGTCCACGGCAACGCGCAGGATGGCTGCGGCAACACGATGAACGATGGCGAGGTTATCATCCATGGTAGGGCGGGCGATGTGACCGGCCACTCCATGCGGGGCGGCAAGGTGTGGGTCCGTGACGACGTTGGTTACCGCGTGGGCATCCATATGAAGGCGTACCAAGATAAGCGCCCGATCATCATCATCGGCGGCACCGCACAGCACTTCCTGGGTGAGTATATGGCCGGCGGCGTGCTGATGGTGCTGGGGCTGACGTTGCACCCGGGTGAGCAGCATCAGGCTAGTTTCATCGGCACGGGCATGCACGGCGGGGCGATGTATATCCGCGGCGAGGTGGATGACTACCAGTTGGGGAAAGGTGTCGGGCGCGTGCCTCTGGATGAGGAGGATGAGATCCTGATCGCTGAACTGGTGGCCGGCTATGTGTCGCACTTTGGGGGCGATGGCACCGAGATCCTGGCGCAGCCGTTTATGAAGTTGGTGCCGCTCTCGCTGCGTCCCTACGGAAGGTTGTATGCTTACTGATAGAGCAACGTCTGATACCCATCGGCTTTTCGACATACCCGAGATCGACCACCGAGCGACTGGTGTTGCGGCAGGTCGAGAGAGAAGATGCGCCTGACGTCTTGGTCTTGTGGAGTGACCTCGAGGTCTAGAGACACGATGACGGTATCCTGCGCGATAGCGGGGAGGCCCAGATCAGCTTCCGTGCGCCGGAGAGATGCAGGGGTTCTGTTGGTGTCCTTGCGCTTCTGAATGCACAGACCCATGGAGCGGAACGTCCGTTGGTGTGATGAATGCTCTGTTCACGCCGCTTTCTGCTTTGGTGTGTGCGGATCAGGCGTGCGGTCGAGCACTGCCTAGCCTGTGCGTTCGCAACTTTCTTGCGCTAAGGTTCGCTCTGACCATCGATCTGGCGCGGATGTTCACTCGGCTCCCCAAAATGGAGACGTTCATCTCTTGCCAGTTTCATGGGCATCTGATTGTGGATCCATCCCCCTTCGGAGAGCCCGTCGGGGAACTCGTGGACCAGCATCCCCGCTTGGTTCATCCTCAACTGCTGCGCAATCGTCGCATCAGGACGTGCAACGAAAGTGCCCCAGTGGGAATACGGATGCGATGAGTTGTTTGCCACGGCCCACATGAGATTGTCGGCACATCGAGTGGGCACTTGGCGCACGTTGAGCACATCCAGACAGTTTTTCCCTGTGTCACGGGCATTGTAGAAGGAGTGCAGCATAAGCTGCACGCCCTGGTCTCGGTAGGCCGCATAGATCTGCGGGTAGCAGATGTCGTAGCAGATGGCAAAGCCGATCTTGACCTCTCTGATTGTCTGGGTTACCAGGCGGTTGCCTGCCGAATAGGCTTTCTGGTCGCCCAGGGTGCACATGCACTTGTCATATCGATTCACAAGCCCTCCCTGCGGATCGATAAGGTAAAGACAATTGGTGGGTTTGGTTTCCTCGTCCAGGAAATGCGCCGAACCGAGGATCAGCCAGAGGTGCAGCTGCGCGGCCAATCTGCGGAGATGAGCGGTTTCCTCACGCAGTACGCCCCAATTGTACTCGTTGAACGAATTGAAGTCAGTGCCCGCGTATCCCGAGAGGCAGCACTCTGATGTGTGCAGGACGTGCGCCCCGGCGTCGGCTGCGCGTTTCATATAACGCTGGATGTATCGAGCATTTCTGCCAATGTCTTCAGTCACCGGAAATTGGCAGCTTGCGACTCTAAGCTTTCCCATTGATCTCCTCATCGGGTGTTGAGCACAATGTTCAACACTTATCTGCAGGCTTCGTCGCTCTGTGTAAAGGTATCCAATGGAATCGTGGCGATGCTCTGTGCTCCACCATCGGGCGCAAGGATGTGTATGAGACTCCG
Organism: Anaerolineae bacterium; assembly: GCA_021159805.1. GTDB lineage: Bacteria > Chloroflexota > Anaerolineae > B4-G1 > SLSP01 > PWVB01. The sequence continues at coordinate 1,026 of JAGHDT010000063.1, read as the reverse complement.
GGCAACGGTCACGATGGTCAGGATGATAGAGACCCACCGGGCAATCGGTCTGCCTCGGTAGTCATTGGTGAGCTGTTTCGGGAACATTGCTTTCAGCATGTCGCGATCCTTGTTTCTCCAAAAGGTGCTCTGTTCTGGCGTCGCGCTCGCCATCATAGAGCTTGCCGAGAACCTTGGCAAACAGCGAGTCTGGCTCTGCTGTGTGTGCGAAGAGCGTCATGGACGACTTGAGCTTCTATCATCGGGATAGTCGAAAACCTCGGATATGGACCGCCCTTCGATGGATAGGACTGCTGCCGTGCATTCCAACAGTCTGGGTCCAAGGACAGGGTGACTAAGGTAGTGCCGGGCTTCCGCCAAGCTCTTGATGGCATAGTACTTGGCCGTTTGGCTGTGTCCCAAGCCATCGATTTGCGGGAAGATGAACCACATCCAGTGGGTGCGCTTCTTGCCGCTGCGCAACTCTGCGAGGACGCGATCATAGACCCCTGCCTGGGCTGCGGTGAATCGGCGCATGTCAAAGGGGTCACTACGATTGGTTGGATTGCTTGCCCTTATCATACTTGACTCCCATGAGAATCTTGCCGGCGGCTGGGACGGGATCCGGCAGTTCCGTCAAGTCCAGCGGGGTCTGATTCTCTGCAACGTTGCGGAGTCCGGCTAATCCCATTGTCTTTATAGGAATCTGGCCGATTGCTCCTTCCTCTGTTCGACGACACGTGACATTATGGCACCGACGGATGATTGTGCCAAAGCGAAGGGATTCCTGTTGCTGCATCTCTGGCATCTGAAGCGCACGGGTGCCGGTGGGAACTTGATCGCGATCCGGCTGGCGGGAGATGCATTGCCACAGGATCAGTCTGGTTGCCCTGGCACGGCGGGAGTATACTCTGCTTGGATAGCCAGACACCTAGTTCGTGATACAAGGGGGAGCGCTGTGAATCACCGAGAGCGAGCGTTGGCTGCGTTGCATCACGAGATGCCGGATCGCGTGCCGGTTGATCTTGGCTCCACCAGGAACACGGG
>JAGHDT010000608.1 GCA_021159805.1 Anaerolineae bacterium | reverse complement strand
CTATCTGATCCCCATCCTATGGTCGGGGACACCGGCCATCGTCAGCACATCCAACAAAGGCCTGATGAACCAGCTGTGGGAGAAGGACATCCCCCGGCTACAGCAGATCGCGCCCCGCCCGGTGAAGGCGGCCCTACTCAAGGGTCGCGGCAACTACCTATGCAAGCTGCGGCTGGACAAGCTGCGACAACAAATCGGCCGGCCTGAACGCCGGCTGGAGCTGGCCCTGATCCATCAAGGGCTGGAACGTACTCCCGACGGCGACGTGGAGCGGATGGGACTGCCACCGAGTCTCACAGCACAGCTGACCGTGAGCAGCCGCGAGTGCAAGGGCCGCCGCTGTCCCCGGTTCGAGAGCTGCTTCTACGAGAAGGCCAAACGCGAGGCGCTCAAGGCCGACCTGGTGGTCACCAACCACGCGATGCTCTGCTACAACACCTTACTGGCCGAGAACCACATTCTGCCTGTGCGCCCGGTGCTTATCATCGACGAAGCCCACCAGCTCACACGGTACGCGATTGATGCCCTGACGATGGCGCTGGGGCGCGAGCTCTTCTGGAGCTTCATCAACGGGCCCACCGTGCGGCCTGCGGTTGACGATCCCAACCTGCTGCTCGAGGTCCGCACCGCCTATGACAGCTTCTTCCGAACCGCCGAGAGGCAGCGACCTCACGTCGCGCGTTCGGGCCGCCGCCCAACACGTTGGGAGCTCACCGGCGAGATCCAATCCGGGCTGGTCCTGGGGGATGCGCTGGCAGAGCTACAGAGGGTGCTATCCCACGCCTCGAGTCTGGATGAGGCCGATCAGGAATCAGCCCTGCTCCAGGTCGAGGAGCTGGCTGCGACGGTCCATGCGCTCGCGACGCCGGAGCCCGAGACGCACATCCGGCTCTGCGAGGTCGAGAGGGAGGCCACCAACGGCAGCCAGGAATCCTACCACGCCCTCTACCGCCCCTTGGGCGTCGAATCTCCGCTGCGCCGCCTGCTCTTCGAGGCCTGGCCTCGCGTGATCTGCACCAGCGCCTCGCTGGGTGTCGGCCAGGATTTGGGATGGTTCAAGAGGCAGGTGGGGCTATTTGAAACTGAAGCAAACCGGCCGGTGATCTCAGAGACCTTGCGCAGCCCCTTCGACTACGCCAGCCAGATGATGCTCTACACACCGCGGACCCTGACCCCCGTCTACAACGAAAAAACGCAAGCCTTCGCCGCCGACTATGTAGACCTGCTCACCGAGGAAGTCCAGCGGTTGCTGGAGGCGAGCCAGGGACGGGCCCTCGTGCTGTGCACCAGCCGTGCCCGGATGCGACAGCTCTACGACGCCCTGGCGCCGGGACTGCGACACCGCTACCCGTGCTATTTGCAGGGGCAATATGCACAGCCGGAGCTGGTGGCACGGTTCAAGGAAGATGGCAACGCCATCCTCTTCGCGACCCGCGGCTTCTGGGAAGGGCTTGACATCCCCGGTGACGCATTGGCCCTGGTGATCCTCGATAAGATCCCGTTCGTGCCCTACGATGATCCCGTCATCCGGCGGCAGGAAATGCAGATCAGGGCACGGGGCGGCAACACCTTCTACGAAGTGCAACTCGCCCCCGCGATCTTGAACCTGCGTCAGGGCGCCGGACGCCTGATCCGTTCCGAGACCGACCGCGGCGTCATTGCGTTGTTGGACGCGCGGCTGCTGAGCAAATCCTACGGGCGCCAGATCATCCGCTCGCTGCCCGAGGGCTGTCACACCACAGACTTCGGCGAGGTCGCCGCATTCCTGAAACCCGTCAGAGAATAAACCACGAATCAACGCGAATCTTCACTGATCTTTCTCAATTCGCGAAAATTCGCGTTGATTCGCGGTTAGAAACTGCACTGCCACAGGGTTCAGGGAATGTCACTGAGGAAATCGTCGATGTTGCCCCTGGCCAGCCCCATCACCGAATCGGCAGCGCCGTAGTAGACCCACAACTCTCGATCCAACAACACCGCGCCGCAGGTGAAGACGACATTGTTGACATCGCCGACCAGCTCCCAGTCCGCGCTGGGCTCCAGGATGCACTCCGCCTGCCGCGCGATCACTTTGGTCGGATCGTCCAGGTCAAGCAGCGCGACGCCCAGACGGTACCAAAGATTCTCGTCCACACCGTGAGTCACGAGAAGCCACCCCTTCTCCGTCTTGATGGGCTGCGCGCCGCCGCCGATCTTGGTGGCTTCCCACTCGAACTGCGGCTGCAGGATGCAAACGTGATCCGTCCACGTCTGCAGATCCTCGGAGAAGGCCAGGTAGATATCCGGGTCCGGACGGTGCATCAGACAGTAGCGCCCGCCGATCTTCTCGGGAAAGAGCGCCGCATCCTTGTTATGGCCAAAGAGCTCGTGGCCTATGATAATGCCCTGACGCCGCCAATGGACAAGGTCCTTGGATGTGGCCAGCGCCACCTGAGCCCATTGCAGATCGTAGGCCGTATAGGTCATATAGAACGTGTCCCCCATCTTGATCACACGGGGATCCTCCACACCCTGTGACTCGGCTGGGACGGTGTTGGGCCGCAGAACGGGCTCTGCCAGCCGCTCGAAGTGCACCCCGTCATCGCTCCACGCATACCCGATCGACGAGCGATTGGGGTCGTCCGGGTTGTGCGCCACGGCCCTGTAGAGCAGGTGGAACTTTCCGCGACCCAACGTTGTATCGTAGATCGCCGCGGCGTTGAGCACAGCGTCCTTCTCCCAGGGCACGTCCTTGCGCGGCGTTAAGATTGGGCCGGATCCAACACGTTGAAGACGTAACATAGGGTACCTCCTTAAGAACTGAGCAACCTACCGGTGCGCCAACTCGTGGCTCAGATCCAGATAGAGCTTCACGGCCTCCGGCGGGGTCGTCCACGTGAACTCGTTTCCGATACGCATGAAGTAGCCGCCGGTCATCTGCGCCGTCTCCACCATACGGTTGACCATCGCCCTGATCTCTTCGGGGTCGTTACGCGACAGGATTCGCGTATCTCCCTCACCCGTCAAGAAACAGTCCGGATGCTTGCGGGCGATGGTTTTGTAGTCCGTGTAGGGTTCGCCCAAGAGGCCACGGGCACCACAGGCAAAGATATCGTCAGCGAAAACGTCCATGCGTCCATCGGAAATGAAGGTGACCTCTTTACCTGCATCTTTGACGATGGACCAGAATTCCTCGTAGCGCGGGAAGATGTACTTGTGCATCCACTTGGGCGAACAGACAGGGCCGCGCGTATTGACGATATCGTCGTGGCAGTGCACAAAGTTGACCGGCAGGCGAGCGAATGCCCGGAAGAGCCGCCGGTTGAGCTCGGCGAACTCATCCATCACGCGCTCGAACCGCGGATCAAGGCAGCTCTCCAGAAAGAGCTCCCAGCCGAAAGTCAGCAGTGGCCACATAAACATCGTCTGATACATGCCCACGGAAGCTGTCGACCCCACAGGCGCCGTGTCGCCCCACTCCGCGGGGTAGTCCTTGCGGAAGTGCTGGTAGAGCGTCTCCTCACTCGTAAAGTCCCATGTCGTGACGATGTAGCTGTCGGTCCAGTCGGGCTCGGCAAGCGGAGAGAACGCCAGCACGTCCTCAACCGTCTTGAATCGCGGGTCGCTATCCCAGTGGTGCGTCACACCGCCGCCCCAGCGGATTACGCGGCGCCCCTCTGCATCCTCACCGATGGTCTCCGCCTCCGTCCCAAGATCAGGCCGGTCCACGGGCGCGTCCGTCTCGGGGATCTCAACATTGAGCTTCGGATACATCGCAGCCAGACGCTGCCGGCACTCGCGCGGATGCTCATAGGTGTCGATGCCCGTGATATACGTCTCCGCGCTCGGACAACCCAGATACTCCCAGTGCGGCACATCCTTGGGTGCCTGCCCCATCAGAGCCTGATAAGCGATGCTCTCATAAGTCATATCGGACATCCTTCCTCTGCAGGGCTATCGCATTTGATGTGAGATGATACTTCGCCCGTCATCCCCACCGAGTTAGCTCAGCCCTCAGCTCTCCAAAGCGCTGAAGCGAGGGATCTTGCGCCCCAAGGGCGACGCCCCAAGAACGCACGCCATTGAGGCTTCAGATCCCTCATCAGCACGATATGCTAGGTAGCTGTCATGTTCGCATACGCGCGTGCGCGCACACACCACGCAACACGAAAATGCTGTCGCGAACTTACAGAAGCCGCCAGATAGCCGGGCACGACTGCCTGTCCTCGAAGGGGAGCCCGGCCTGCGTGCAGATCTCATGTAGGTTGGGCTGTCAGCCCGACCATCTGCTCGACGGTACAAGGTACTATTTCGAAGTAGACCTTATGTGCATCAGCACACCACGCAAGCATGAAAATGCAGCGCGAAGAGCAGAGCGGGCAAGATGCCGGGCATCAGAATGCCTTCGGTCCGCAGAGCAAATCGACAGGGGGACCTTCGAAGTGGCGCTTCCGGTCCCCTCTCCCACCTCCGCCTGCGGAGGCAAAGTCCCCGGTTCAGGGGGCGCCGTCCGCGGAGAATGGGAGAGGGTTAGGGTGAGGGTCAGGGCTCTGCTGGGTCATTTCCGAAGTAGTTGCGCATCTGGCCCGTTCGAGATAACAGAAAGGTTCGAAGCTTCGGGCAGATGCGATAGCCCTGCCTTCCTCGGCCAATCTGTCCAGATTTGGGATCAGTCCCCGCATGATAGGTTGTCCCATGGACCAGAACAGTCCCAGCGGTGGCGATGAGCGCGCTGTTCTTGGTCATTGACAGACTCCCCACGCAACCCGGTCTATGCTTCAGCAATGATCCGATCGACTACGAGCTGCCGGAACTCCGGCGACAGACGATTGAAGTAGGCGCTGAACCCCGTCACACGCACGATCAGGTCAGGATAGAGCGACGGATCTTTGTGGGCGGCAAGGATCTGTTCTTTGTCCAGGATGTTCATGTTGATCAGGGTGCCGCCAAGATCGAAATGCGCAGTGATGAGATTCATCACGTTCTCAACGCCATCCGCATCCGAGGCAAGGCCGGGATCCAGGTCGATCTGCATCGGGGCCGAGTTTCCCCAGCCGGGGTTCACGCTGGCAACAGCAACAGCCATAGCAGAGGGCGCGCCATCCTTGCGGAAGCCGGGATCGGGGCTGGCGCCATGGGAGATGGGGTCACCCGCGTGGCGCCCATTGGGCGTTGCTCTTAGATCCTTGCCCAGGCTGATGGTGCTCGCCCACGAGAAGAGGCCAGGGATCATGTTGTGGCCCTCAGGCGTGGGCTTGGCCTTCACCAGCTCGGTGAATACATCCTCGACCTTCTGAGCCCAGGCATCTCCCAACGATCCACCGCTGCCGTAGCGGGGAATGCTCTTCATCATCAACCGAACGCGCTCCCCCTCAGTGCCCGCCCAGTCGGTATCGATCGCGTCTTTGAGCTCCGCCCAGGTAAGGCGCTTCTCCTGCTCCACACGCTGCTCCAAAGCGGCAAAGGAATCCGCCACCGTGGCAAGTGCCGAACCATCTACGCACAGGTTCATGAACTCCACGCCACCATGCGAGGCATCCACACCTCTCTCGATCGGACCGTGGCAGAGCAGATCCAACATCAGCTCCGGAAATACCTCGTGCATGTGCGCTACCTGGAAATCCAGGCCCTTCGCAATCGCGTCGACGGCGCGCTCCAGGTGATACGTGGTGAGTTCCCACAAGCGGTCCACCGAAGGTTCGTCCCCGGAATCTGCGAAGAGATCCTCAAAGGCAACCTGGAAAACAGCACCAAAGTTGATCTTGACACAGTCATTGAGGGTGTACTCTCGCCCTGGGAGTGCACACCAATGGCAACCGGCATAGGCACGTTGAGTCGCGAGCTCCATCGGATACCCATTGCGAACAAAGCCGCGGGCCAAGTTGTCCATGCTGATGAACTTGGGGGCACTCTTCCGATCCTCAAAGATGATCTCGACGCCACGGCGCAGCAGCGCGGGATCCGTGTCCTTGCCGACGGCAACCGCAACGTTGCAGGGGATACGGAGCAAGTGAACCGCCTCCAACGTCAGGAAGGAAACCGGGCTAGTCACATCCTTGATGTCACCATCCGGCCCACCGACCTGAATGTAGGCCGTATCCCGGAGCAGTAGACACGCAATGTGGAACGTAGCCTCTTCATCCGTCAGGATGCCGGCGGCCTTATCCCGCTCGTAGAAAGGCTGGAGAATCAGGTCAAGCTTGCCCAGCGAGCCGCTGCCATTGTACATCCGCGCAGCCATCTGGTACCAGACAATCCATTGGCAGGCCTCACGGAACGTACGCGGCGGCGCCGTGACCAACCGTTCGTTGATCTCAGCCATCTCCAGAAGATTCAGCTTGAATTGCGGTCGAGGTTCCGTCTCGGCCATCTCACGTGCCAGCTGTGCATTCCGCGAGATCCAGTCCTGCATCCCCAGGACGATCGCCTCCAGGCCATCGTAGAAGTCCTGGGCATCCTGCGAGGTATTCACCGTCCGGTAGTGGCGAATCTTCTCCAGAATCTTACCCCAGCCGAGCTCCAATCCCAGACTCAAGTCCTGGCAGAAGTGTTGGGGAGCCCCGATACCCGAAAGGAGCTGGTACAACTCCTGATCAGCGCGCAGATGTGAGAAGTCCAGCTCGGGCTTCCAGCCACCTTTGCGGAAAGATCCGAAGTTGGTCATGTAAGCACCGGCCAACGAACTCATTGGATCAATGTAGGTTGGATGACCCTTCAGGAGCGAGGCATAGTTCTCGCCACACGCCTTCGGGCCGTAGAATCCCCCATTCGGATGGTTGCTCTTGATGTCAATGCCGGACATAATCACATCTGTGATCGGCACGCCAGAACCGCTGATCGCATGTACGATCTCGCGGCGGTCTTCCGGCGGCAAGATAAAGGCCAAATCGTCACTGTTGAGGCAGCCGGTCAGAGCCTGCTTCTCGAGATTGGACTTGATCTTGGTTTCACGCAGCGATACAAGGCGCTGCTCGTAAGTAAGTGTCTCAGACTCTATCCGCGTAGCCATGCCTCACAACCTCCCATCATCATCACTGTAGTTACCTAGTGCTCGACCTCGATGCCGTAGCTACGGGCCACGTCACGAAGCTCATCCATGTAGGCTAAAGAGGGTACTTCCAGGTCGCGCGCCTTGTACACCAGGTCCAAGCTGCGATATTTGTCAGCCGCCATACGGTGGAACCGCAGCAAGCCCAGGACCGGCAGGGGCGCGTCGCCGCCGGTTTCCGCGTTGGTGGCAATGCGGAGATCGCTCAGCCGCCGCACAAAGGCCGCGATCTCGCCAATAGCTTCCGGCGTATCATTGACCGTCGGAACAACCGGGGTGCGGAACAAGACCGGTTTACTAGTGTACATCAGACCCTCGGCAATCTTGAGAATGCGCTCGTTAGATGTCCCCGTGACCTCACGATGGACATCCGGGTCCATATGCTTAAGATCCATCATGACCAAGTCGACCCAGGGTAGCACGGATTCCAGATGGGACCAGGTGTAGTTGCCACAGGTCTCGATTGCGGTATGCAGTCCCTCCTCCTTGCTGCGTTGCAGGATCGCACGCGAAAAATCCGCTTGCAGCAGCGGCTCGCCCCCGGAGAGCGTCACACCGCCGCCGGAGTTAGCGTAGAATGCGTGATCAGCCAATACTTCCGCCATCACCTCATCGACCGTCACCTTGGTGCCGGTCAGCTCCAGTGCGCCGGAGAAGCAGTTATCGACGCATTTCCCGCACATGACGCAGTTCTCACGCACATAGATGTGGACCCCGTCGTCGTTGAGAATCTGCGCACCGTGCTCACACGCCTCCAGGCACGCGCCACAGCCGATGCAGCGATCCGGGTAGAACTGGATCTCGGGCTTGGGGCGGATCCCCTCGGGGTTGTGACACCAGAAACAGTGAAGGGTACACCCCTTCAAGAACACCGTCGTACGTATGCCCGGCCCATCGTGGACCGAGAACCTTTGTATGTTGAAGACAATACCTGATTCAGTCACCCCAACTCCTCATCCGGCGAGTGCGCGCTCGCCAGAGGCACCCGTGTGTGACAATGCTGGCATCCCAAACTGCGAGAGGCCAGCATTATCACTTGGTGTCACCGGTTCCGAATCAACCGGAGAGCACCGGTAGCAGCTACTTGCGAGACTCCAACCAGTCAGCGTGTGGCCCAGCTTCCCATTCGGCAAACTTGGTCTGAGCCCGCTGGAGCTGGTCCGTGAACGTAGCTTCGTTCTCGGTAATCCAGGTGTCCAACTCCTCCTGGAAAATCGCCTTGACTTCCTGGCGACCTGCGTCGTCGAGCGCCTGTGTGTAGGCGGCGATACCCGCGACAGGATCCAGTTGACCAGCCACAAGAGGCAAGGTAGCTTCCTTGCTGGCGGCGTCCATCTGCCCCAACTCGGTTTCCACGACCTTGCGGTTGGGCTCGTAAAGCTCAAGCGGGTTGGGTAAATGGTACTCGGGGTTGGTGATATATTCAAGTACCTCAAGGAACTCGTCCGAGGCATCAGCAGGCACGCGCTCGAAGCGCCCGGGCACACCGGCAACGTACCAGCGCCGGCGGTAGTTCGTGGTGCCATCCACGTCGGGCAGGTCCTCATAGCGCATGTTATCCAGCTTCTTGTAGTTCACGCCGTCAACGCCCATCAGCCAGAGATCGATGTTGTCCTGATCGCCAAGCAGCCAGTCAAAGAACTCAAGTCCGGCCTTCGTGTCCTCCAATGCACTGTTGGCGTTGAAGACCTGGAAGTTCCACTGCTTGAACACAGCAAAGGCGATGCTGCCACCGGCACGCGATTGGTTCTCGTCGAAGCCGGCTGCCTTGCCCTCAGGAACGTAGCTCTGGAGCGCAGGCTGAATCTGCAGCTTGGATTTAAGGATCGCCTCGTTGTAGGTGATGGCCGCGCACTTTCCGGGGTTGAAGTACTCGTCAAAGGCATTGACCTCCAGCATCTGAAGCATATCCTTGTTGACGTAGCCCTTCTCATTCCACTGTCGTGCGCGCTCGGCCTGAGCCCGGAAACTATCCTGGGTCTCCGAATCAACGTAGGTAAGTTTCTCGCGAATGATGTCCTCGATTCCGGCGCCGATCATCGCGTTGCCGGGGTTGTAGCCGTACTTCGCGGGATACTCCTCCGGCTGGTACCAGCTCCACGGCGCAGCGCCCAGGTAGAAGGTGTTGAAGGTCGGATCAGCGCCAAAGGGGATCATTCCAGGCTCGTTGTTCTTGACCTCCTCCAGGAAGAGCTCAAGCTCGTCCATCGTCTTAAGGGGGTACATCCCATACTTCTCCGCAAGGTCCTGCCGGTAGACGACGTGACCAGCTGAGTGGGATGCGACGTAGAAGCCAGTCGGCAGACCATACAGGTGCCCGCGCATGTAATTGTACTCGATCACCTCTGGTGTGATGGCTTTGACGATATTGGGATAGTCGCCCACAAGATCATCCAAAGGGCGCAGATATCCCTGATCGCGAAGGGCGTTCATGTTCTTCCACGGCGCGTCAAAGGCGAAGGTGAAGTCAGCGCCGCTGGCGTAGAGCAGGGGATACTCGGTGTTGGGATCATCCAGCAGCAGTACCCGCAACTCCAGGTTGACACCTTCACTCTGCATCTTTTCCGACAGAGCCTCGGCGATGGGGTTGATGGTCTCGCGATACTGCGGCACACCAAAGCCCGCCGAATCCACATACGTGATCACCTTGGGCCCCTCCGGGCGGGGGGTCGCGGTGACAACCGTCTCCACCTCGACTTCGACCAACTTCTCGACCTCGACGGTCTTCTCCACCTCGACCTCAACCGTCTTCTCGACGGTCTGAATGATGGTCTCTGGGGTCGCGCAGCCGGCCAGAACGCCGGCCCCGGCGAGTCCCATCAGACGCAACATATCGCGTCGCGAGAGTTTGCTAGCCATAAGTTTCCTCCTCATTGAAATGTACTACAGCAACATCAGATCGGATCACTTCAGGAATACGGCTTTCTCTGATACCAGAATTCACCATGCAGGATCGGTAGCACCCTCCTTTCTGTGCACCTCGTCCAAAGCTATCCCTTAACCGAGCCCACAGTCAGCCCTTTGATGAAATACCGTTGTACAAACGGGTACAGCAGAATAATCGGGCCGATGGTCACGACGACGATGGCCATGCGAATCGACTTCGCCGGGATCTGGGCGGAGCTGATGGCAAGGGCGCCACCGCCCTCCATCGCCATAGCCTGGCGAATGGCGCGAATGCTGTTGATGATCCGCAGGATAATCACCTGCAGAGGCCGGAAGTCCGCAAAATCGAGAAGAATGACGCCATGCCACCAATCATTCCAATAGCCCACGGCAACAAATAGCGCGGTCGTCGCCAGCACAGGCATTGACAGAGGCAGCACGATCCGGGTCAGGATGGTCCAGTCCGAGGCGCCGTCAATCACGGCCGACTCCATGATCTCGCCCGGCAGACCGTTGAAGTAGTTGCGAAGGATGAAGATCCACCAGGGGTTCATCAACATAGGAACGATCAACGCCCAGATGTTGTCGTAAAGCCCCAAGTTACGACAGGTGATGAACCAGGGGATAAGCCCACCCGAGAAGACCATGGTGAAGTAGATGTAGAACGAAAGCTGGTTGCGAAACTTGAACTTCTTGACCGACAGCGCGTAAGCCACACCGCACATCAGCACCACGCTCAGAAACGTCCCAACCACCGTGACAAAGGTCGACACCTGATACCCCACCAAGACTGGCTTACCACGGAGCACCCACTTGTAGGCCTCGAGCGAGAACTTGCGCGGCCACAGAGAATACCCATCGAGCTGTAGGACTTTCTGATCCGTGAGCGACGAGATCACAAGCAGATAGAAAGGCAGTAAACAGAACACGGTAAACAGTGTCACGACGGTATAGTTTGCGCCGGCAAAAAGCCGCTCGCCCAGTTTGCTACGCCTCATCCGCACCTCGGTGTCTTGATCAGATATTCCATTGTTGAAGCAGTAAACTTTGCCGGCGCTCTAGAAAAGCGAGTAGTCCTCACCGCGTCGTTCCGACCACTTCTTCACGATCCAGTTTGAGCCAAAGACGCAGATGAATCCCAAGACGGATTGGCTCAGACCCACAGCTGTGCTCATCCCGAAATTCGTCGTGGTCTGCAGAGCACGGATGATGTACGTATCGATCACATCGGTGGTCGGGTAAAGCAAGGCATTGCTGCCCACGATGGCATACAACATGCCAAAATCGCCATAGAAAATCCGGCCAATGGCCAGCAGCGTGAGCAGAATAACGGTTGGCACCAACAGGGGCAGACTGATAAAGCGCATCTGCTGCCAGCGGCTCGCCCCATCGATCTCGGCCGCCTCATAGAGTTGAGTATCAATACCGACCAACACGGCAAGGTACAGTATGCAGCCACTCCCGGTGGTCTTCCAAACGTGCAATGCTGTCAAAATCCCAGGCCATAGGTTGGGTTGTTCGTAAAATGAGAATCGCTCCAATCCTATGCTCTGCATCAAGTTATTCACCATCCCAGATTGGTAGTCGAAGAACCCATAGAGCATCATCGCCACGACGGTCCAGCCCATAAAGAAAGGTAAGAACATGATCGATTGGGCCAGCTTCCTGAGGAGAGGCTGCGCGATCTCGTTAAGCACCAGCGCCATACCCACAGCGGCGATTGTTCCGACAACGATAAACAACGTATTCAGGATAATCGTGTTGCGCACGATTCTCCAGAGAACCGGGGACCCAAAGAGCAGCCGGAAGTTGTCCAGACCCACCCACGGGCTAAAGAATCCGGTCTGAGCCCTGAAATCCTCGAAAGCCACCACAATACCGAACATCGGGACGTACTTCAACAGGAAAATAAGAACGAGACCGGGCAGGGCCAACAGCAGAATCAGGCGATTCCTGTGAAGCTCGCCCAGGAACCGCGCGACGCCACTGCGTTCGCGGGCTGCGGACACCAGTGAGGCGGTGGGGGTGGATGTCGGTTTCGTTAACTGCATCATATCTTTGACTCACTTTAAGGACGATCCGGCATTCTACCGGCAACATAGAATAGCAACACGTCGACGAGGGGAGTTGAATCTCCCCTATCTCCTTAGTATAATGAAGTCTTGCATCTGTTTGCCATTCAGATCGGACAACCAGAGGACAAGCAGCGGACATGACCGAACCACAACAAGAAGACATCCTAGAACAGGAACTGCGGCATGCCCTACAGTATCTATATGATCCCACAGAACTGCGCAAAAATCAACTTCTGGCGCTGTTGGGCATCGAGGCAGGCCCAAGTCCTCTGACACAGTTGCGACGCACTCTGTCCGGGTCCATAGAGGCGCTCAAGCCCGGCAGCCACGTGCCGGCCGACGCACCCGCGTGGCGCGTGTACAACATCCTCACCTATCGCTTTGTCGAGCAGCTCAGCCAGCGCGAAACGGCGGCGGATATGAACTTGAGCGTGCGTCAGTTGCGGCGCAACGAACATGAGGCCATCCAGGTCCTGACCCACGCGCTCAGTCACCGCTACGAGCTTCCAGCACCCTCAATCCAACCTGATCGAGACGGAGATGGCAAAGCCGCTGCCGTTGAACGAGATCGCGTCCAGGAACTCGCGTGGCTGCAGCAGACCGTGCCCAGCGAGGTCATCGATGTCCGGGCGCTGCTTGAGTCCGTGATAAGTACAGCAACGCCGCTGCTCCGAGAATCGTATGTCGAGGTTGTCTTTGACGTGCAGGCAGGGGTACCTTTGATAATGGGTCAGTTGGCCACCGTGCGCCAGGCTCTCCTCAACCTGCTGTCAGCTGCGGTGCCGGCAGCAACCGGCGGACACGGCCATATCCAGGTCTCCAGCTCCGACCAAGAGGTCAGGTTGACCTTGTGTATGTGGCGGGGCGATGAGAGCTTGGTCCCAATGGATGAACAGCTGGTCGGTAGTCTGGACATTAGCCGGGAACTGGTTGAGCTTGGAGGCGGTACGCTGAACGCTGCATCTGCAACAGACGGCTGCAGCATCATTATGACCTTACCAGGCGCGCTTCCGCTGCGCATTCGAGTTCACGTCATCGACGACAACGCCGATACACTGCAGCTGTTCCAGCGCTATCTGACAGGCACGCAGTTCGATCTCACCAGCAGCCGCGATCCTGAAGAAGCGCTGGCCGCCGTCGTCGAGGCAGCCCCCCAGGCCATTGTGTTGGACGTGATGCTGCCCGGCGTGGATGGATGGGAGCTCCTGGGCCGTCTACGCGAACACCCGCAGACCCGGGGTATCCCGGTGGTGATCTGCACAATCCTCCCCCAAGAGAAACTGGCGTTGGCACTGGGCGCGGCGGCCTTCCTGCAGAAGCCCTTCACCCGTGACGCGCTCCTCTCGATGCTAGCGAGTCTCACACGGTCGCAAGGCTAGACCACATCCGTCCCACACGGTTGCAGAGTGGGAGCGCCATCCTCTCCGGCCGACATATGGCTATCCGGAGCCAGCATCGATGTGAACATGCGTATGCTGGTCAGGATTTGATTCACTGAAAGCCCACCCGCCAATGTGACCGCCAGAGCGTCACTCACGATAGGATGCCCCAGCGGATCTCGTGCGGAGATCAAGATCACCGGCACGTCCTCCCAAGCAGTGCCCGTGCGAAGCCGCAGGAACTCGAACCCATCCATCTCCGGCATCATCAGGTCAAGTAGAATCACATCGGGCAGTTGCTGCTGGAGGATTTCGATGGCCTGGCGTCCGTTCCTGGCCCGCAACACATGATAGGGCCGGTCCGCAGACGACAACATCCGGCGGTAGAGCATCAACGCCTCTCGCTCATCATCAACGATCATCACCGTCTCAACCGGACCTGCCAGATGGCTCAGAGCTGACAGCAGTGCCTCCCGCGCGATGGGCTTTACCAGATATCCGGAGACACCCAGCCCGTTGATAGCTTGCTCCACGCCCGGCACAGAGCAGATAATCACCGGGATGCTGTAGGGTGGGGACAATGCATCCTGCAGCTTCGCCAGTGCTGCACCAACGTCAAGCTCATTGATCAGCAACGCCTGGCTTGGCGTCTCGCGTAGCGCATCCATCGCCGCCGGCAACGACGTCACCGGTACGAAATCGATCCCCTCAAGATGCCGGGCAAGGATACGCTGCATCGAGGTGCCCTGCTCAACGACCACCCACCGCGGCTGAATCTGCACGTGGGGCAGTCGCGATGGACGGGAGCGGGGCTCGTACGGATTGTAGGGATCGACCCAACGCATATAGCTGTCACCCAGTGGCGCCGGGGCAGTGAAGGGCAAGCGGAAGAAAAACGTTGTCCCTTGCCCCTCTTGGCTTTCCACCCACACCTTGCCTTCGTGCAACTCGACAAAGCTCTTGCTGATGCTCAGTCCGAGCCCCGTGCCGCCGTAGCGCCTGCGGATCGTACCGTCCAGCTGCTCGAAGGGCCTGAAGAGCCGCTCCCGCTTCCCCTCAGGGATCCCGGGGCCGCTATCTGTGACGCTCACCACCAGATCGTCTTGCTCGCGCCAGGCTTTGACCGTGACGCCACCGATCTCGGTGAAGCGCCCGGCATTGCTCAACAGATTCAACATCACCTCGCGAATGCGGATACGGTCACAGAAAACGGAGGGCAGATCCGCCTCAATCTCGACATCCAGGGTGAGCGATTTCGACTTGAAAAGGGGACTGACGGCCGTGACGGCCGAGGTCATAATCTCTTCAAACGCCACGTGTTCGCGAACCAAAGCCATCTGGCCGGCCTCGATCTGGCTCAGATCAAGCACATCGTCCACCAGGTCCGAGAGGTGCTGGCTGTTGCGAAGCACGACGTCAAGATCGGCTAGCAGGGTCGGCGGCAGCGACGAATCCCCATACGACAACGGGTTCTCAACCATCATCTCACAGAAACCCACGATCATGTTGAGCGGCGTGCGAAGCTCGTGGCTTACGTTGGCCACAAATTGCTCCTTGGTACGCCGCTCGTTATCGGCTGCCTGGCGCAAAGCCTGGGCCAGGCGGTTGAGACGCGTCAACTGGACGTTGGCCTCGGTCAAGTCGTCCAGCGTCTCAAAGAGCTGCTGTTGGTAGTCGCGCGCCTGTTCGAGGGATTCAAGGCTCCGCTCATACCCGCGCCAGGCCCACTGAACCGTATCGACCAACGGCTTTAGCGTCATCAGGAGTGCGCCTTCAACGATCCAGATGCCGGCAATCGTGATCGCCGTCAGTCCCTCGTCCATTCCCGGGAACAGACCGGGCCAGATCAACAGGACGGCAGTGAAGACAGAGGATGTGGCCAGCCCGGCAGGAATGCTGATGAGGATTGTGCCCGCGGCCACGGGCAAGACAAGTAAACAGACCAGGGGAGGATAGCGGGTCCAGGCCAGCACCAGGCCCAACATCGCGACACAGCCCAAGAAAAGAAGCCAAGCCGCCGGCAGGTAGCTCCAGCCGCGAAGCCAGAAGGTCACACCAACCAGAAACAGCACAAGAAACGTCCCGACAAGACTGCGTTCCACGCTCAGCAGACTCGCCGGCGCACGCAGCAGAAGCAGGCCAAGGACCGCCACAGCGACCAAGCAGACCGCCAAGGCACCAGCGCGGAGATCCTTGATCCGATCTTCCAGCTCAATGGACCAACCGGGTGCCGATGCTACTTCCTGTGTTGCAGAAGTCATAGGCGCTTACTCCTATCTGGCGAGGTAAACAGAACGGCCCGGGCATACGCCCGGGCCGCAGAGGCTGGGGCGGCACGATTCGAACGTGCGATACACGGATTCAAAGTCCGTTGCCTTGCCACTTGGCCACGCCCCAACACTGCTCATATTATACCGTAAGATCGCTAACCAGCAATCACGGGCGTGCTTCAGAACAGACCTGATGCTCAAGAAAAGCCCACCGTCAGACAACCAGCGCGCCCCTTGGCCATTCCGAAGCACGCCTTGGCAGTTCTAGCCCAGCATCGTCATAGCTGAAACTGCTCCTTCTACAGCCAAGTGCCGCACAACCACATCTGGCCATTGCCCCTAGACCGCGCTGTGCCCGCAGTCACTCAAGATAGCCGTGCGCCGCCAGGAACTCCGCCACCCCGGCCAGCGTCTCCCGGTAGACGGGCAGATAATCATTGAAATACCCGTGATCCGCACCCTCCCTCAGTTCCAACACCAACCGGCACCGCAGCTCATGGGCCCGGGCCAAGAACCCCTGTGCGAAACGGTAAATCGGGTCCGCAGTGCCATACCAGACCCACATCGGCGGCACGTCAGGGGTCAGATGTGAGGATATATGCAGCGACTGAGCCAATGCCTCAGTCGGCGCCACGCACTGAGGCAGGATCTCCCTGAGCGGCCCCGAGACACCGCGAAGGTCCAGGGCGGTCCGGGAATGAATGTCCAAGGCAGGGTTGAACAAGACCATCAGATTGGGCTTGGGTGAAACTGTGGTGTCCTCCCCTGGTTCGTCAAAGCCTGGCAAGATGCCTGCCGCCGCAGCCAGGAAACCTCCAGACGACCCACCGCCTGCGGCGATGCGATTGGGGTCCACACCCAGCTCATCGGCGTGCACGCGCACCCAGCGCACCGCACTCTTCGCATCAGCCACGCAACGATCGGCCGTCACATTATGCTTGAGCATCACGCGGTAGTCCGCCCGCGCCACAACCATGCCACGGCCCGCCAGGGCGACAGCCTGGCGTGTGAACTGCTCGGGTGTGCCATCCAGCAGCCCACCGCCGAAGAAGAAGACAATGGCCGCCCGCCGGTCGGTCGGTCGCCAATCATGCGGGAAGTGCACGTCGATCTCCAGATCAAGCTGCGGTGTGGACTTGTGGGTATAGCTACGCAGCGCCCGGTAGGAGAAGCGCTCGTCCAAAGGCAGCTCGCGCCCGCTCGTGATGGGGTCACGTTCAAGGATCGTGGTCTCGGTCATTGGGCCTCCTGGGTGATGAGTGTAGAACCTCCCGATTCTAGGCCTACGCGCCCAATGATCAATTGTCTCACGACACCAGAACACGGTCGAAGTCGACACCGCCCTGCGACGATCCAAGCGCAATCTCCGGGTTGAGGATCGCGTCCGCTTCCTCAAAGTCGGCGATTAGCTCACCGTCCCCACAAGCGCTCCATATCAAGCATCCATCATTCGCTGACTCTCCATTCTCACATTCTTCCTCCACGTCACCGTAGCACCAACGGCAGATAGACTCTGCGTGTGACGGGGACGGAGCAGGCGTAGGTACACGCCTCGAAACCGGCATCCTGCCAACCCTCGGTGATATCGCAGGCATTTTCCTTGCCGGTGAGGTTAAAACTCTCCCAGGCGGCAATGTCGGTACCGATATTCGGACAGACAGTCACCTGTTCCAGCGTCGCGCCATCTGCCCCTTCCAGGAGCAGGCCATTCCCGTTGTCGGCGACGTAGAGCTGTGTGGTGCTGAGCCCGCTCACGCCGGACGCGTGCAGGCCCCACTCGGCATTCGCCATCAGCACAGACTGGGCGACGGTGCCGTTGCTGACGCCATCGAGGTGGATACCCTCCGTATAGTGGGCGACGGTGCAACCGATGATCGTGATACCGTTGCCATTGAGGCCGCGAATGCCGATGCCCGAACCGCCACCCATCAGGACGGCGCCGTTGCAGTCGAGGGTCACGCCATCAGGCTCGACGATCAGTACGCCGGGCTCGCCCTCGTCGGGGAGCTCATAAGTACCCGAGCAGAGGAGCGTGTCGGCGGCGATGACCATATCGTCATACGGCTCGACGCACTCCTTGGGTGGTCCGGCGTCATCGGGGCAGTTCACCGAATCCTCGCCCGGCCCTTGGATATGGTCGCCGCAGATCGAGGTCGTGACCACCGCGGTGGCGCCGGCCAGGTCACCCCAGTCATCAGGTACGATGGCATCGGTCTCGCCCGGCGCCACGCTGAACGGGCCGACGACCAAGGTCGGCGCACCGGATGGCGTCGGCACGCCCTCGCGCACCATCTCGTTACTGATCTCCAGAGAGTACGTGACGGTAACGGTACCGCGGTTGGCAACCACGGCCCCACTGAGGTCCGGCAGTGTCTTGATCCAGATCTTGGACAGGTTGTTGAGCTCGCCGGTGATGCGATAGGTGCGGCGGTCGCCGCTAGGGTCCGACCCGCGCGTCCAGGTCGTGGTGACAGGCTTCCACGCGTCGCTGGTCATGATGGCCAGCTCGTTGTGCTGGGCATTGCCGTTGACGATGCGGAACTCCAGCTCATCGCGAGTGGTCACAGAGGCGGGGATGCTCTCCAGCACATAGGCCCCGTTGAGGCCGACAAGCGTCCCGGTGTAGGGGCCGCTGCCGCCGTAGATGTGGATGTCGTAGTCGCCGGGCTGGACCAACAAACGGGCCGGCAGATCTGAGGCATCCGTCGCCCCCCAGATGGGGTAGCCCATCGCACCTGGGATCTCCTCGTGGGGCGTGCCGGCGTCATCGTAACCCAGCAGGTTGCCCGACATGTCCTCAACGCCGGCCTTGGCGCCGCTGCCGAAGACCATATTGATGATGCCGTTGACAGAGAGCGGCAGCGTCCAGTCGCTGCGGTTGAGCGCGGCATAGGGCATGTTGAAGATGCTGTCGTCGCCCCAGGTGCTGCTGCCATGCTGGTAGTTCCAGTCGTTGGCTGCACGGTCGACCACGATAGCGGGGAACTGCGTCGGATCGTCAACGAGGTTGGTGACGAATCCTTCCTTGTTGCTGTCATAGACATAGATACGCGAGGTATTGCCGGCCTCATCGACCACCGTGTCGTAGTTCAACACGTGACCGGTGGTGAGCCCATCCTTGATGGAGACGGTGCCCATCTGGCCGTTGGCCAAGCCGTTGCGCGCGGCGTTCAGCACTGTGTTGGCGTCGTCGCCACCCGTGGCCAGCGCACTCAAGAATATGCTGATAGCCTCTGTTGACATCTGGCTACCGTGTACGATCTCGCGACTCTCCGTAAGGCTGTAGCCACCGAAGGTGCTGTCGGCTTTGAGATCGGGAACTGTGGTGGCACCAGCTAGGTAGTTAGCCGGGTGGTCATCATAGTTGAAGAAGGCGAGGGAGTTACCGCTCACACCATAACAGGTGCCCGGCTCACCCAGGTCACGGTAAGCGGCGCCATAGAGTATCGCGGCCACCGGCTCCGGGATGCCGGTGCCGATGTCGATCATCTTGCCCGCGCACCAGCACTTGAAGGGGATGCAGATGGGCAGCCCGGCGCAGATCTTAACGGTGATCTCCACCTCGTCCTCGCCGAAGGTGTCCTCGTAGCGACTCCAAGAGAGATCATCAACGGTGGGATTATGGAAAGAGAATCCCCAGTTCCTGTTGTACCACCCCACGCACTCGTTGGTGCAGCGCGATGTCTCGCCGGTATCGGCCCAGCTGTAGAGCTGCGAGCAGGTGTTGTTGTCACCGGTGGCGCCGGCTCCGGCGTTACTGTACACGTCCTTGCCGGTGCTGTAGCAGAACCCGTTGTTGTTCACCGTCACGCCGCTCACCTGGTTGTTCAGATAGAGCCCGTACAGGTTGCCGCGCACCGTGTTGTTGCTCACCGTTGTACCGCTGGACGATTCCACCGCGATGCCCTCGCCGGTGTTCCGGCGCACCCAGTTGTCGCGCACCGCGACATTGTTGCTATCCTCGACCAGGATGCCGCCAATGTTACCTCCGGCTGTGCTGGATCTGTTGGCGCCAACGGTGTTGCTGATCACGTCCGCGCCGTGCGAGAGCCCCCTGATCGCGACGCCGTATCCGGCGCTGGTGCGCACGCTGTTGCTGATCACGGTGCCATCGGGGCTGCCGTCGTAGGCGATGCCATCTGCGGCGCTGTCGGTAATGGTGTTGTTGGTGACGGTGATCGAATCGCTGCCCACCACAAGGATGCCGCGACTGTGGTCCATCGCGATGCCCTGCACCGTCGTCTCCGACGAATCGATGATCAGGATACCGTTGTTATTGTCCACGCCGTTGTTGATGGCCATGTCGCGCACAACGCTGTTGTCCACATTGCAGAGGATCACCTCGTCGTTTCCGCTGCCGGTCACGGTGACGCCCGATTGGTCGTACACATACCGGACACCGCTGGAACTGTCTATGTAGTTGTCACACTCGCCCGCAACCCACAGGTCATACTGGCCGTTCTGGTAGAGGCCGTTACCCTGGACAATGCTATCCTGGGCGTTCGTGAGATTGATCCCATACGAGGCATTGCCGTAGATGGTGTTGTGGTCGAGTATGTTCTGAAGCGGCTTGAGCGTTGGGTCGGTCTGCAGCACGGCGATGCCTGTGGTGTTGCTGTAGATCTCGTTGGTGTAGAGCTTGCTCATCCCACTGGAGCGGACCTCGATGCCGGTGCTGAAACCGTGGATGCGGCAGTTCTCCACGTGCACGCCGATGCGATCCTCAAAGGACAGGCCAGCGCCGCTGCCGCTGCCGATAATCTCGTGGTTGGCGCAATCCAGCGTGACGTGGTTGCCGGTGACGGTGATCCCCCCCGGCGGGGTTACGTTGCCGGTCAGCGTGACCTTGCCGTAATCGCCGTTGAGCTTGCCGGCGCATGCAGTGGGCGAAGCGCAGCTCGTCGTCGTCAACGGCGTGCATGTGGAGGTGCAGGACGAGAGGCCGCCGTCGCCGTTCCAGTTGTAGATCGCGTCGCAGGTGTTGCCCGAGCGCACATTGCCGGTGCTCGTGCCGGACATTTCGATATCGCGCTTCGTCTGCTTGCAGAAGCGATTCTGTGTGAAGTTGTTGTTGTCCGAGCCGTACATCCAGACGCCGGTGGTCGACTGCGTGATCGCGTTACCGGCGATCAGTCCGTTGTCCGTCCCCACCAGCTGCAGGCCAACGCCGCCATCTGTCACCGTGTTGGTCAGCACACGCGCACCCGTGGCCTGATAGAGGCGAATGCCCGTCCCCCAGTCGTCGAGCGTGACGCCGGTGACGGTCACATTGGCCTTCGCATTGACGTTGATCGCGATGTCGGTCTCAGCCCCCGTCGCCGTGTTACGGATAGTGTAGCCCTGTCCGTCGAAGGTGACATTGCCGGCGCCTACGTGAATGCACGTGCCGTCCACCGACGTCACGATGTCCTGGGT
>JAGHDT010000507.1 GCA_021159805.1 Anaerolineae bacterium | reverse complement strand
GTGCTCGGGCGTCAACCACCGGACGTGGAGGCTTTCCTGATCGAGACCGCCTTCCTGGACACCTTTACGGCGCCGCTCTGCGATGCGGTAACCGGGCGGAGCAACAGCGCCGAGATCATTGCGACGATCGAGAAGCATAATCTGTTTGTCGTACCCCAGGATGATCAACACGAATGGTACAGCTACCATCGCATGTTTTCCGATCTGCTGCGTGCACGCCAGAACGAACGCTACACCAAGGTCGAGATCGCTGAACGCCACCGCCGGGCAAGCAAGTGGTGTCTGGAGAATGACTTACTGGAGAGCGCCATCAACCACGCCCTACTAGCCCAGGACTACGATGATGTCCTCGACTTGCTGGGGAGCCACGGCTACGCACTCATCAGCAGAGGCCAAGCGCGTACCGTGGAACGCTGGCTCGACAAGTTCCCCGCATCGCACCGGAGGACGTCACCCGAGCTCGAATTGCTGGCTGCGTGGTGCTGCCTTGCCGCGTCCAGGTTCAACGAAGTGGAATCCTATCTGAGCCAGATCGACGATCACCTGGCAGCGGGCTGGTTGGCGCACGATCCCGAAACCCGGCGCGACACGCAGGGGCAGATCAAGGCCATCCGCGCTACAGTGGCGATGAACGCCAGCGACGCAGACCTTGCTGTTCCTCTGGGACAGCAAGGTCTGGCGGAGCTGCACCCCAGCAATACCGGCATCCGAAGCGTGGTCACTCTGGACCTGGCGGACGCTTCCCTCGGGCGCGATGACCTTCCGGAGGCCGTACGCCTTTACCGGGATGCACTGTACACCGCCCAGCCGACAGGTAATGCCATCATCAGCATCAACGCCATGAGCAAACTCGCTCGCCTTCAGGCCATCCAGGGAAACCTCCACGCCGCCGCTGAGAGCTACCACGAATCACTTCAGACGGTGCAGAGATGGGGATGGAAGAACCAACCGGTCGCGGGCCTAATCACCATAGGGATGGCATCGTTGCTCTATGAATGGAACACACTGGACCAGGCGCTCGCGTATGCCCGCACATCCCTGGAGCGCTTGAGGCAGTGGGGACATCCCTCTCACATCGCCGAAGCACTAATCACACTGGCCAAGATAGAGCACGCGCGGGGACATCCGGACCTTGCCGAAGAACACCTCAACACCGCTACCGCTCTCTCACAACATCATAATCAGCGGTACACAGAACGATGGGTCCTGGACACTCGCGCGCGCTTCGCGCTGAGTAGGGGGGACAGATCGCGCGCTATGACACTCTTCGCCCAAGTCAAACGCCGGTTCCCGGAGCCCCTCACCAAGGGAAGTTTGGCCCGCTTGCAGATCGTGCGCCCCCTGATCCTGAGCCGAGACTACGAGAGCGCCGAGATTGTCTTGACCGAGTGGCAGACCTACACGGAGAGGAGAGGTTTGACGGTTCAGCGCATTGAGACCGGCATCCTACAAGCCATCAGCGCCCTGGCTCAAGACAAGCGCGACACAGCTCTGGCAGCGCTGCAGGAGGCCCTGATCCTTGCCGAACCCGGTGGATTCCTCCGCACCTTCTTGGATGAAGGGCCACCGGCGCGCGCGCTCCTGCGCCAGGCGCAGGAGCGCGGCTTGGGACCTCACGACTACATAGCGCGCCTCCTGGGCGCCTTCTCGGCAAGCCGACCTGTCCTGTCCGAACCCTTGAGCCCTCGGGAGGATGAAGCCCTGCACCTCATCGCGGACCAACTCTCCAACCAAGAGATCGCCGAGACCCTCTTCGTCTCGGTCAACACCGTCAAAACCCACATCAGGCGGCTCTACAGCAAGCTCGGCGCCGGCAGCCGTCTGGAGGCTGTGATGCGCGCGCAGGAAATCGGGCTGCTGTAACCGCCTTCACCCGGCCGGTTCACCCCTGCGGGTGACACCCCGCGCACTCTCCCCTGCTATGCTTTCCATAACGCAAAGCAACACGGGAGAGAACACAGATGAAGAGCAATCGACAGCCCTCGAAGCAGACGACTCCCCAAGGGGCCCTGAGGACCTTTTTCACCATCTGGACGGGACAGATCGCCTCACTATTGGGCAGCCAACTCGTGGGCTTCGCCTTAGTCTGGTGGCTCACAGAGACTACAAACTCCGCTACCACCCTCGCCATCGCTACCACGGTCTCGGTGCTCCCCGGCATCATCATCGCGCCCATTGCCGGCGCCTTGATCGACCGTTGGGATCGCCGCAGGGTGATGATCGTGGCCGACTGCCTCGTCGCCTTGGTCACCCTGGGGCTTGCAGGGCTCTTCGCCCTGGGTGACGTGCGCCCGTGGCATCTTTATGTCCTGATGCTGCTGCGCGCCACCTGTGGGGCCTTCCATTGGCCAGCGATGCAGGCCGCAACGGGACAACTCGTCCCCAGAAAACACCTGGCGCGCGTCTCTGGCCTGAACCAGGCCCTGCAGGGTGCGGCTAACATCATTATTCCGCCAGCCGGGGCCTTGGTCCTACAGATATTGCCGATGCAGAGCATCTTGGCTATCGACATTGCCACTGCAGCCATTGCCACACTACCGCTCCTCTTCGTGCGCATCCCCAGACCGAAGAGAGCTGTGCAGACCGCTTCACTCAGCAGCGATCTCCGCGAGGGCCTCAAGTACGTCACCCATCAAAGAGGCCTGATGCTCACCATCCTGTGCGCAGCATTCGTCACCGTTCTGACGGTCCCCGCCACTTCCTTCATCCCACTGATGGTCACCCGCCACTTCGACGGCGGCGCTCTGGAGCTAGGTTGGATGCAATCGGCCCTGGGCTTTGGCGTTGTCGCCGGTGGGTTGCTCTTGAGTACGTGGGGTGGCTTCCATAACAGGAGCGTCACTGCGATCGTGGCCCTCTTGTTCCGCGGTATTGGGATGCTCATCGTAGGGCTGACCCCGTCTACAGGCTTTCCACTGGCGTTGGCGGCCACCTTTTTCTACAACGCAGCCGGCACCCTGGTTGACGGATCGATCATGGCCATCCTGCAGTCGGTCGTCCCCAACCACCTCATGGGCCGGGTCGTGACGATTGTCAACAGCGGGTTCGCTCTGTCGATTCCTATCGGGATGGCCATCGGTGGACCACTGGCGGATCGTGCCGGTGTATCGGCCTGTTTCGTCGGGGCAGGGATCCTGACTGCGCTCACCGCCATCGCAGCCTTTGCCAACAAGGACATTATGAATATGGGCCGCGAGGCGATGGTAAGCGACACGCCGGCGCTAGGACAGCTGTCGGCCGCAGACTAGAAGGATCTTGATTCACTCATCGACAGGATTAGCAGGATCGGCAGGATTTCAGAGATTTGCACTCAGAACAGAATCTGCATCCCGTTAATCCTGTAGACCCTGTCAAAGCTTCGCACCCCACACGCTCCAGCCCCCCGCCTGCTGCCGCTTCCCCCTGTTG
>JAGHDT010000601.1 GCA_021159805.1 Anaerolineae bacterium | reverse complement strand
TTGTCTTCTTCCTGGTGGTGGGCATCGCGGTGGCTACCCTTCTGGTGGACCTGCTGTACCCCTTCCTCGATCCCCGCATCTCGTACTCGGGAGGCTAGGCTATGGAAAAAGGCCAAGGCTTTAGAGGCTTTCTCAACTACGTGCGGCGCAACCCGGCTTTTGGTCTGGGGGTGTTTCTTCTGCTAGCGCTGCTGGTTTTCGTGACGGTCGGTGCACTTTTCGTCCCCGAGTCAGGGGCTTATCCGCTTGCCGCACCTACCAACCAGGCGCCGGGTGAGGAGTACCCCATGGGCACGGACGCTGTGGGGCGCGATCTGCTCGCTACACTTGTCTATGGGACGCGGATCACACTCTCGATCGGCATGATCGCCGGCGTGATCGGTCTGGCTATCGGCACGGTTCTGGGCTTTATGTCGGGCTACTACGGCGGGCTCTTCGACACGGTGGTCAAGTTCATCGTGGACGTGTTGATGACAATCCCGCAGTTCCTGATGCTGGTGATGATTGCTTCCTCGGTGCCCGATCCCGATCAGATGTCCATCGTTCAGATGGGCCTGATCCTCTCCATCGTCTCCTGGGTGCGCCCGACGCGGGCGATCCGGGCGCAGGTGCTCAGTATGCGCGAGCGCGCCTTCGTGATGATGGCCAAGCTTTCGGGGATGAGTGGCATGGAGATCATCATCAAGGAGCTTATGCCCAACCTGATGCCCTATCTGGCTATCAGTCTGGCGGGCGCGGTCAACGGTGGTGTGATGGGCTCGTTGGGGCTGCAGACACTGGGCATCGGAAACCTGCGAGATCCCTCGCTGGGGATGACGATCTACTGGCTGCGGTACTACAATGCATTTTTGAGCGGTTACTGGTGGTGGATTTTGGAGCCGGTGGTGGTGATTGTGTTGATCTTTGTCGCGTTCCTGCTCCTCTCCATCGGTTTGGATGAGTTTGCGAACCCCAGAACCCGGAGGACGGTATGAGCGCGCCCTTACTGCAAATCAGAGAGCTGAAGGTTTACTATCACGTCGAGGCCGGCGCTGTTAAGGCTGTCGATAACGTCAGTCTCTCTCTGGACGCTGGTGTCAAGATGGGCCTGGTCGGGGAATCCGGTTCCGGTAAGTCGACGATGGCCCTGGCGATGATGCGTATGATCAAACTGCCGGGCAGGATTGAGAGCGGTCAGATGATCCTGGACGGCACAGATCTCGTCGGGCTCACCGACGAGGAGATGCGCCAGACTCGACTGCGCAAGCTGGCGATGATCCCGCAGGGCGCGATGAACTCGTTGAACCCGGTGATGCGCATCGACAGGCAGTTGCTCGACGGTCCGCTCGATCACGGCGTGATCATGTCGAAGGAAGAACGCAAAGCGCGGATCGGTGAACTGCTGGAGATGGTGGATCTGGCGCCGAAAGTCGGCAAGATGTACCCCCACGAGTTGAGCGGTGGGATGAAACAGCGCGTGACGGTGGCGCAGTCCATATCGATGGAACCGGACTTGATCATCGCCGATGAGCCTACCAGCGCATTGGATGTCGTGATTCAACGCCAGGTGATGGCGACGATCAACCGGCTCCTGGAGGAGTTCGGCCTCTCCTTGATCCTGATCGGCCACGATATGGGCCTGATGGCGCAGAGTGTGGACCGGCTCGCCGTGATGTACGCCGGCAGGATGATGGAGATTGGGGAGACGCGGGAGATGTTCCGTAAGCCGCTGCACCCCTACACGCAGCTGCTGATCGAGAGCCTTCCGGTCTTGGAGAACAAGGGCAAGTTCCACGGCATCCCGGGGATCACGCCCTCGCTGTTGAATCCGCCTTCAGGATGTGTCTTCCACACTCGATGCCCCAAGGCCTGGGATCTGTGCCGCGAGAAGACCCCACAGTTTGTCGAGGTGCAGTCCGGACGCTGGGTCGCCTGCCACCTTCACACAGCATAGGACTGGGAAAACAATATGAGCACACCATTACTTGAGCTGAGGAACGTAACCAAGATCTTCGGTAGCAAGGACAACCCCACGGTGGCGTTGGACGATATGACCCTTGCCATGGACGAGAGCTTCCCCAAGATCATCACCGTGGCCGGTGAGAGCGGCAGCGGCAAGACCACGATGGGCATGCTTCTGCTGGGATTCTACGAGCCAACTTGGGGTCAGGTTCTGTTCCGCGGTCAGCCGCTGAGCGCGCTTAAAGGGGATCACCTTTTCCAGTTCCGCCGGGAGATCCAGGCTGTCTTCCAGGATCCCTTCGCCGTTTACAATCCGTTCTACAAGGTTGATAACCTGCTGGAGATCCCCATTAAGAACTTCAAGTTGGCGCACTCCAGTTCGGGAGCCCGTGAGCTGATGGAGGATGCGCTTGAGCGGGTCGGCCTGCGCCCGGAGGAGACGCTGGGACGATACCCGCATCAACTGAGCGGTGGGCAGCGACAGCGAATTGCCGTGGCCCGCGCTATGCTGCTGAAGCCAAAGCTGCTGATCACCGACGAGCCCGTTTCGATGGTTGATGCCTCGCTGCGTTCGACCATCTTGAAGGCACTGCGCGGATTGAATCAGGAGTTTGGCACTCCGATCTTCTACATCACCCACGATCTGACGACGGCCTATCACATCAGCGACTACATTATCATCCTCTATCGCGGATCGGTCATGGAGGCAGGTAACGTCGATACGATCATCCGGAACCCGAAACACCCGTATACGCAGCTCCTGGTCTCGTCGATCCCATGGCCTGATCCTGATCTCGCGTGGGGCGGCGGCGAGGAGATGATCCAGAGCAGCCAGGTGGCCTTCAAGACCATCACCGGCTGCAAGTTTGCGCCGCGGTGTCCGTACAAGATGGATATCTGCGACACGAAGCCCCCGGCCCTGTTTTCGTTGGAGCGGGATCATGCTGCTGCCTGCTATCTGTACCGGGATAGTGAATCCCTTGCGCGCGAGGAACTGGCCAGCCTTTTCGCTGAAGCGTAGTCCCGACCGGCACCAGCCCCGCGGCACCTCGGTTGCGATGACCTAGTGCGATATGGGTAACACTGCAAGGCGCGGAACGCCTTGCAGTGTGTTGTCTATCGGATTTCTCTCGGGATGATTGGGGGAGTGGTTGGAGATCGACAGGAGCGTTGGCCGTAACGATCCGTGCCCTTGTGGGAGCGGCAAGAAGTACAAACAGTGCTGTGGGCGTCCCAGGCCGCAGGCTGATGTTCTCTATATACATCCGGCCAAACAGGACGTCGATTTCTACGCTCAGAAGCAGGATGTGCGGGATGTGCAGATGGGCCGACCTTACGGCCTCATTCCTATGGGCGTGCCGGCGCTGGCCAATGTGCTTCGTGCTGCCGGCGTTGAGGTACGGGGCATCAGCTATCCTTTGGAGCGCGAACTCAGCCGAAGATTTGATCTGCGCCGATGGTTGCGTGCGCAGCCCCGAGCACGTGTGGTGCTGATCGACCTTCACTGGTACGAACATAGCTATGGGGCGATCAGCGCGGCGAATATCAGCAAGGAGGCGCTGCCGGACGCCTGGGTCGTCCTCGGCGGCTTGACGGCTTCAGGGTTCGCTCGCGAGATCCTGCAGGATTTTCCGACGGTTGACTTCGTGATTCGGGGCGACGCTGAGCAGCCGCTGCTCAAGCTGGTAGAGCGATGCCTTGGTGCTTCTGACGCCCAGTTGCCGAACCTAGCCGATATCGCCAATCTGTCCTACAGGCAGGGCGGTGAGGTGGTCGAGAATCCTATCGGCTATTGTGCTGCCACGGAGGATCTCGATCGCCTCGACTTCGCAGACCTGAGCTTCCTGGATCATAGCAGAGAATACTTTGTCCACGAATACCTGGTCACCGATCTTCCCAAGGCGCGCGCTGCCCTCAAGACAGACCCGTTCCAGGGGCGGTGGGTGACCACGGCGCGGGGCTGCAAGTACGAATGCTCCTACTGTGGTGGGTGTAAGAGCGCACATAAGGTGCTTGCCGCGCGTGACGGGATCGTGCCGCGCTCGCCGGAGGCTGTCGTCGACGAGCTGGGGCGCCTGGCGGCCGGCGGCGTAAGTCAGGCCTCACTCTCCTACGATATTGCCGAGATGGGTGAGGAGTATTGGCGGCGGTTTTTCTTGTTGTTGCGCAAGAGCGGCGTCAAAATCGGGCTTTACAATGAGTGCTTCCAGCTCCCGTCCCTCCAGTTCGTAAAACGTTTTGTGCGAGTGGCGGACTTGGAGCACTCCTGCCTGGCGTTTAGCCCTCTGTCGGGGTCGCAACGGGTGAGGCGGTTGAACGGCAAGATCTTTTCTGATGCTGAACTCATCAACATCCTCGACTATCTAAGCCTGAGCAATGTCTTTGCCCAAGTCTACTTCTCACTGAACTTGCCGGGTGAGACAGACGAGACGCTGGGGGAGAGTATTGCGCTTGCCGAACGGCTGTGCGACCTCTATCCACCGTCACGCATACG